>JAEZHQ010000165.1 GCA_023416455.1 Pseudomonadota bacterium
AGACCGCGCCGGACCAGATCGCGCAGCCGCCGGAGCGGCTTGCTCAGCCCCCTTTTTCCGCAACCCGGTCAAGGCTGCGGACAATCGCTTCCAACCGGCCCTTCAGTTTCAGGCCCGGAGCGGCCAGCGGCGGGCGGCCGTCGTCGGTGAGCGCCGAGCGCACGGCGGCACAGTAGCCGGCGACCACCGGCGCACGGCCGTCATCCTGCCCTTCGGTCCGGCGCTCGATCGGCCGCACGCCGCGCACGGTTTTCTTGAGTTCCTTCTTGGCGTGGCGGTCGGCCTCGAAGAGGGGGCGCGCTGCCTCGCGCAGGTAATGGAACTGGCACAATTGATGCGGCACGCCGGGCAGCGCCTCAGCCACCGCCCGCCGGATCGAATGCTGGCCGTCGCTCACCACCCCGGCCACCGGCACGGGCAGTGCCGCAATCACCTCCCGCAACAGCCCGGCGAGGTCGGCCTGGGTCGCGGAGAGCAGCGGGCGCGCCAGCAGGACCCGTCCCGACAGGCAATCGCGGATCACCCACAGCACCTCATGCCCAACGTCCGGCTGCAAGCCGTCCAGCGCCAGGATGACATGGCCCTGCGCGGCCACCGCCGCCCGGTTCGGCGCGTCCAGCGTGGCGGCGACCAACTCGTCGTAGCGGTCGAGCAGGTTGGTGACGGTGCGTTCGCTGATCATCAGCCCCCGCTCACGCAGAATGGCGTGGATCTCCGGCACGCTGCGATGCTCGCGATGGCGCAACGCCCCGATCAGGGCAATGACGTCGAGCCCGAACTCGTGATGCGGCAGGGTGAGGTGCCCTTCCGCCTCCGGACGATAGGCCCGGTGGTGGCGGGCACACGCTGGATTTTCGCACCGTTGGATCTTGAGACGAAGCCGCTCAAATCCGCTCAGCGTCAGCACCGTCCGGCGGTTCTCATAGCGGATGCGCATCCACCGCCCACACTCCGGGCAGTCCCGACGCTCCGGTACCAGGAGCCGTTCCGCACCCTGACGAACCCGACAGACCCGCCGCGCCATGACACCCTCCAGGGCAATCGCCTCTCGATGGCTCAACAGGCAGCACGGCTTGCCGACCTAGAAAAAAACATGCTGACGTTGTTTCAATCCACGCCTCCGCACGGGAGGCGACTCCTCCACGGGGGCCGCTGCCTGTGGATCGAGCTGTTTCAATCCACGCCTCCGCACGGGAGGCGACGCGGCGCCGGGTTCAGCGAATCGGCGGGGTCATGTCGTTTCAATCCACGCCTCCGCACGGGAGGCGACCGCGGAAATCCCGGCACTCGCGCTCCTGGCCGGTGGTTTCAATCCACGCCTCCGCACGGGAGGCGACAGCAGCTCGTACGGGCCGTCGCCGGCGCGGCCCAGGTTTCAATCCACGCCTCCGCACGGGAGGCGACCCCCTGAGTGTAATCGATTGTAAGTAAAGGCGGAACGGCGTCGGTTGCGCGAACCCCTCGGTTCCGGCGACCGTTCCCCGGCCCTTGGGCGGGGGAGCGATGGTGAAGTCTTTGATTCAATGGTGGATTGTCCCTGCGCGAACCGGCCGGGGAAAGTGTTGGCGCTTGGGGTTCGCGCGCTGGCCCTCTGTCCGATCCGATCCGATCCGGCCGGGGCGGGGCGGTGTGGCGGCGGCCCGTCACTTCTCCCGCTGGAAGATTGGTGCGCCCGGCGTTCTGGGCAGCAGCCGGATGGCGTAGGGCGAGGTCTGCATCTGGGCGACGGCCTGGGCCGGGCCGGGGACGCGCTCGCGGTAGCCGACGAGAAGGGCGCCGTCCCGCAGCTCCGCCCGCTCGATGGTCACGGCGTAGCCGGCGGTGTCGCGGGGGCCGAGGAAGACGGCCACCGCCATGCGGTCGTCCGGCAGCGGGGCCGGGGCGGGGTCGCCGACGCGGGCCCACAGCTCGGCCCAGTCCTGCGGGCTGCGGGCGACCACATAGGCGCGCTCGAAGGCCTGGCTGTGGTCGCCCCGCCAGTAGGTGCCGGGGGCGGCGTCGGCGGGCACCAGCGGGCGCGTCGCCTCCGCCGTCCCGTCGGTGGTCTGGCAGCCGCCCAGCAGGAACAGGGCGGCGGCCAACAGGGGAGCGGCCAGCAGGGGAGCGGCGGGTCCGGGAGCGGGCCGGCGGGCGGCGGCGGCGGCGGGCGGCGTCGGTCGCATGCGGTCAGGCGCTCCGGGGCAGGGCCGTCTCGACCAGCGTGGCCCAATAGCTGGCGCCCGTGGTCAGGATGGCGTCGTTGAAGTCGTAGTGCGGGTTGTGCAGCCGGCAGGCCGGGCCGCCGTGCCCGCCGTGGCCGAGCCAGATGTAGGCGCCCGGCCGCTCGCGCAGCATGTAGCCGAAATCCTCCGCGGCCATGGTGGGGGCGGGGTTCCAGCTCACGTTGTCCTCGCCCACCACCGCGGCGGCCACCCGGGCGGCGAGGCGGGCCTCGGCCTCGCTGTTGACGGTGGGCGGGTAGCCCGGCCGGTACTCCAGGACGGCCCGCGCGCCGAAGCCGGCGGCGACGCCCTCGGCCATGCGGGCGATCTGCTCGCGGATGCGGGCCCGGGTCGCCTCGGCGAAGGTGCGCACGCTGCCGTGCAGCCTGGCCTCGTTGGGGATGACGTTGTAGGTGGTGCCGGCCTCCACCCAGGTCACCGAGACCACGGCGCTGTCCGCCGGGTCGGTGCCGCGGCTGATCAGGCTTTGCAGGGCGGTGATGATGTGGGCGGCGACCAGGACCGGGTCGACGCTGCGGTGCGGCATGGCGGCGTGGCCGCCGTGGCCCTCCACGGTGATGGTGAACTGGTCGGCGGCGGCCATGACCGGGCCGGGATGGACGGCGATGGTGCCGGCGGGCAGCTCCGGCCAGTTGTGCAGGCCGTAGATCTGCTCGCAGTCGAAGCGCTGGAACAGACCCTCCTCGATCATGCGCCGGCCGCCGCCGCGGCCCTCCTCGGCGGGCTGGAAGATGAAGTGCACGGTGCCGTCGAAGTTGCGCGTCTCCGCCAGGTAGCGGGCGGCGGCCAGCAGCATGACGGTGTGGCCGTCGTGGCCGCAGGCGTGCATCCTGCCGGGGTGGCGGGAGGCGTGGTCGAAGGTGTTCGCCTCCGTCATCGGCAGCGCGTCCATGTCGGCGCGCAGGCCGATGGCGCGGGTGCCGTCCCCCTGGCCCCGCAGCGTGCCGACCACGCCGGTGCCGGCAAGGCCGCGGTGCACGGCGATGCCGAACCCGGCCAGCCTGTCGGCCACGAGGGCGGCGGTGCGGTTCTCTTCGTAGCCCAGCTCGGGGTGGGCGTGGATGTCGTGCCGCCAGGCGGTCATGTCCGCGTGGAACTCGGCGATGCGGCTGATGATGGGCATGGCTCGTGATGCTCGTTGTCGCGGCACCCGGGCTGCGGGTGCGGGGCTCCCGGAAGGGAGGGCTTCAGCGGGTGCGGGGCGGCCGGGTCATTCCGGCACCGCCATGCCGCGCTGGACCGCCGGGCGCTCGCCCAGGGCGTCGTGCCAGCGCTTCATGTTGGGGAAGCGGTCGAGCAGGCCGCCGCCGGCCACCGCCGCGGCGGCGATGAAGGGATAACAGGCGATGTCGGCGATGGAGTAGGTGCCGGCCAGATACTCCGCCTCGGCGAGCCGGCTGTCGAGCGCGGCGTAGCTGCGCATCAGCTCCCCCTTGAAGAGGTCGATGGCATAGGGAATCGTCTCCGGCGCCCGCACCGAGAAGCGGAACATGTCCACCGCCGCCGGGCCGAGGTCGCTGATCCCCAGCATGAGCCAGCTCATCGCCTCGGCGCGGTCGTCCACGCTCTCGGGCAGCAGGCGGCCGGTGCGCTCGGCGTAGTGCAGCAGGATGGAGCCCGAGCCGAACAGCCGGCGCTTGCGGCCGCCGGGCAGATCCTCGATCACGGCCGGCAGCTTGCCGATGGGGCTGACCGACAGGTAGTCGGGGCGCTTGTTCTCGCCGGCGACCAGATCGACCTTGTGGACCCTGTAGGTGAGCCCAAGCTCCTCCAGCAGGATGGATGCCTTGTGCCCGTTGGGCGTGGCGAAGGTGTAGAGCGTGATCATCGGTGCCGGTTCCCTCCCGCTTCGTGGGTGGCGCGGTTTGGGACCACTGTCACCGATTTGGGCGCGGAAGGCCAGAGGGCGGCGGCCCCCCGGGAGCCGCCGCCCCCTGGGCATGCGGATGACCGGCGGGGCCGCCGCCCGGCGCGGCTACACGGCCCGGCTGTGGCGCCCGGCGCCGGTGGCGAGGTGGGTGTCGAAGCGCGCCGCCACGATGCGCATCAGCGGGCGGGCGGACTCCGGCACGCTGACCCGCCGCCCCTCCAGCACGGCCACGCCGTCGGCCACCAGATCGTCCATGGCGGCCAGTTCGGCGTCGAAGGTCCCGGCGTCCCGCCCGTGGGCCGCCGCCACCGCGCCGACGTCCACCGCCAGGTCGCACATCAGCCGGACGATCAGGTCGCGGCGCAGCCGGTCCTCGTCGGTCAGCGCCAGCCCCTTGGCGGTGGGCAGGCGCCCGGCCTCCACGGCCTGGGCGTACTGGTCGAAGGGCACGGCGTTCTGGACGTAGCCCTGGGGCAGCGCGCCAATGGAGGAGGCGCCGAAGCCCAGGAGCACCTCGGCGTCGTCGGTGGTGTAGCCCTGGAAGTTGCGGCTGAGCCGCCCCTCCGCCTGCTGCACGGCCAGCTCGTCGGTGGGGCGGGCGAAATGGTCGAGCCCGATCGGCCGGAAGCCGGCGCCGGTCAGCACGCCGGCGATGGCGGCGAACTGCTCCCAGCGGCCGAGCGTGTCGGCCAGCGCCGCCTCGTCGATCTTCTTCTGGTGGGTCTTCATCCACGGCACATGGGCGTAGCCGAACACCGACAGCCGGTCCGGGTCCATGGCCAGGGCGATCTCGGCCGAGCGCGCCACGCTCTCCACCGACTGGAGCGGCAGCCCGTACATCAGGTCCAGGTTGACCTGGCCGATGCCGTTGGCGCGCAGCCATTCCAGCGCCTGCTCGGTCATGGCGCGCGGCTGGAGGCGGTTGATGGCGGCCTGGACCGCGGGGTCGAAATCCTGCACGCCCAGCGAGGCGCGGTTGACCCCGGCGCGGCCCAGCGCCTCGGCCATCGGCCGGGTCAGGGTGCGCGGGTCGATCTCCACGGCGATCTCGGCGCCGTCCTGCACGTCGAAGCGCTCGCGCAGCAGGGCGATCAGCGCCTCGAAATCCCCGGGCGCCATCATGGTCGGGGTGCCGCCGCCGAAATGGATGTGCCGCACCGCGAGCCGGCCGGGGATCCGGTCGGCGACCATGGCGATCTCGCGCCGCAGATGGCCCAGATAGGTGGCAATGGGGCTGTAGCGCGCCACGATCTTCGTGTGGCAGCCGCAGTACCAGCACATCTTCTGGCAGAAGGGCACGTGCAGGTACAGCGACCCCGCCTGGCGCGGGTCGAGTGCGGCCAGCCAGCCCTGGTAGGCGTCCGGCCCGACGCCGGGGGTGAAGTGCGGCGCGGTCGGGTAGCTGGTGTAGCGGGGCACGCGCAGGCCGTCGTACTTGGCGAGCAGGCTGGCGTTCAGGGCGGCGGCCGGGGGCATGGGGGTGATCGCGTTCATGGGGCGCAAGGATCGTCCAGGAGCGCCGCCGCCGCTTTGACCCACGTCAAGCGTCGCGCCGGCGAGGACGCGCCATTCCCCGGCGCGGCGCCCGCGCCGCCGCCCCCGTCACCGCCCCGCCCCTGTCATCGTCATCGTCACGGGGCGCCGCTCAGCCGCTCCTCCAGGTGCCGGTGCAGCAGGTTCAGGTTGCGCCGGTTGGCCTTGAAGGCGATGTCGAAGACGGTGCCCAGCACCGGGACCGAGCCGAACAGCCAGTCCACCGCCATGTTGCCGATCATGCGGGCGACGAGGCTGCGGGGGATGCCGAAGCGTGTCGCCTCCAGGATGATGTAGGCCGACACCACCGCCGTCGCGGTGTCGCCGGCGACCGGAATGATGCTGGCGATGCCGTCCAGGCCGATGGGGATGCGGGTGCCGGGAATGCGCCAGCGCGTGTCCATCAGCCGGGTCAGCCGGCGCAGGCGTTCCAGCCGGTTCAGGTCGATGTCGACCCCCCGCGGGGCGGCCGGGCCGCGCGGGGGGGAAGGGGCTTGCGCCGGACGGGTGCGGGTGGCGTTCATGGCGGTCGCCTGGACTGGGGAGGCGTGGCGGGGCATGGCGGTGCAGACCGATCAACGGGCGGCTCCGGCCTCCGGTTCCCGGGTGGCGCGCGGCGCGCCGGCGGCGTGCAGCACCGCGTAGCCGAACAGGGCCGCGGTGATCGACCCCGCCAGCACGCCGATCCGCACCGCCACGGCGTGCTGCGGGTCGGGAAAGGCGAGGGTGCCGATGAACAGGCTCATGGTGAAGCCGATGCCGGTCAGCACCGACACGCCGTAGAACTGCGCCCACGAGGCGCCGGCCGGCAGGGTGGACAGGCGCAGCCGGATGACCAGCGCGGAGGACAGCAGCACCCCCGCCTGCTTGCCCACGAACAGCCCCAGCGCGATGCCCAGCGGGATCGGTTCGGCCAGGCTGGCCGGCGTGACGCCGGCCAGCGGGACGCCGGCGTTGGCCAGCGCGAAGACGGGCAGGATCACGAAGGCCACCCAGGGGTGCAGCCCATGCTCCAGCCGGTGCAGGGGCGACGCCTCCCGGGGGCCGCCGCGCAGCGGGATCGCGAAGGCCAGCGCCACCCCGGCCAGCGTGGCGTGCACGCCCGATTTCAGCACGCACACCCACAGCACCAGCCCCAGCAGCAGGTAGGGCGCCGGGCGGCGCACCCCGATCAGGTTCATCCACACGAGCCCCAGCCCGGTGACCGCGGCGAAGCCCAGCGCCGTGGGCGCGATCCCGTGGGTGTAGAAGGCGGCGATGATCACGATGGCGCCCAGGTCGTCCATGATGGCGAGCGCCAGGAGGAAGACGCGCAGGCTCGTCGGCACCCGCGGGCCGAGCAGGGCCAGGACGCCCACCGCAAAGGCGATGTCGGTGGCCGCCGGGATCGCCCAGCCCCGGAGCGCCACCGGGTCGTCCAGGGTGAAGCCGGCGTAGATCAGCGCCGGCACCGCCATGCCGCCGACCGCCGCGATGCCCGGCAGCATGGCCTTGGCGCGGCTGGACAGCTCGCCGGCCAGCACCTCGCGCTTGATCTCCAGCCCGACCACCAGGAAGAAGACGGCCATCAGCCCGTCGTTGATCCACAGCAGGAGCGGCTTGTCGATGCCGACGCCGCCCGCCGTCACCGCCACCGGCAGGGCCAGCAGCGCCTCGTACAGCGGCCTCCAGGGGGAATTCGCCCAGATCAGGGCAAGCGCCGAGGTGATCATCAGCGCCACGCCGGCGGCGGCCTCGTTTCGCAGGAAGTCCTGGATCGCGGATATTCGCGCGGAGATTCTCATGGAGCCTCGCTTCATGCCTCGCCTTGTGCCTTGGCTTCGATGCCGCCGTGCCGGGCGCCGCGGGGCGGGGCGTCTCCGCCCGTTCCCATCCAAACAAGGGGGGCGGCGAAGGGTGGCGCCCAAGCACGCTTTCCCGGCCGTCCGCAGAGTGCGGCGCGGGCATCGCCGCCCGGGCGCGTCGAATCGCCGCGGTGGCCGTCCCCCGGCCATTTCGTTCAGCGGCTAAACCATTACCGGGATTGGCGATTCCACGCTCTTTTGTTGGCCATAGAAGCGGAGCCCGAAGGGCCATATGTCGATTGCCCGCTGGCCGTCGCGGCGGCGTTGCGCGAAAAATGGCGGCAACGATGCACGGCTCCGCCGAACCTGCGCCCGCCATGGGCGGGCGGCCCATCGACTTGGGCCAGGAAATCGGGACGGAGATTGGGAGGAACCATGGAAACCCTGTATTGCGCCTGCTGCGGCCGGCCTTTCACGCGCGCGTCGCGGCGGGGACCGGCGCCGCTCTATTGTTCGCGCGACTGCCGCCGCCAGATCGAGGTTCGCCGCCGCACATGGCTGTCCCTGGAAACGGCTGGCGGGCGGGTACCGTCCGTGGTCTGGGAGATCGTCCGGCAGAAGGGCGGGGGCGCCCGGTCCGAAGGACGTTTCGCGCGTACGGTTGGGGCCTGAAGGCCGGCGGCCGGGGCCTGAAGGCCGGCGCCCGCTTCCCGCGGTTCGGCCCTCTCCTGCTCCGGACAGTCGTCCTTTCCTGTCCAATCCACCCGTTTTCTGCGCATTTTGTTGCCCGATTGCGGCGGTCCCCTCTAAAACGCGGCGTCCGTCTCCCTATCTAAGAGGGGACCGAGAGGACGCCACGACCAGAGGGCTTGCGTAACCGACCATGACCGAGATCACCCGACCGACCCGCAAACCGACCCGCGCGTTCGCCGCCGTCGCCCTGGCACTGGCCGTGGCGCTGACCGCCGGCACCGCCGACGCCCGCGCCGGCAAGGGCTCTTCGGCCGGCAGCCGCGGCGCGCGCACCTACGACGCGCCGGCCACCACCAACACGGCCCCGACCACCGCCGCCCCGATGGAGCGTTCCATGGCCCCGGCCCCGGGGCCGGGCGCGCAACGCCCGGGCATGGCCGGCGCCGCCCCGGCGGCGCAGTCCGGCGGCTTCTTCTCGCGCGGCGGCTTCATGCCGGCCCTGATGGGCGGCCTGATCGGCGCCGGCATCGGCGGCCTGCTGTTCGGTGGCGGCTTCTTCTCCGGCCTCGGCAGCTTCGCCGGCATCCTGGGCTTCATCCTTCAGATCCTGCTGGTCGTCGTCCTGGTGCGCCTGGCCATGCGCTTCTTCCGGAACCGCGCGGCGCAGGGAGGGCGGCCGATGGGCCAGCCTGGCCACGCCTACGCCGGCCCGGCCCCCGGTGGCCCTGCCCCCGGTGGCCCAGCCTCTGGTGGCCCGTTGAACCGCGAGGGCATGAACGTCCGCCTCAACCCGCTGGGCGGTGGCGGCGGCGCGGGTGCCGCCCCGCGCGCGGCGGTGCGCCGCGACGATGTCGGCATCGGCCCGTCCGACTACGAGGCGTTCGGGCGGTTGCTCGTCACCGTCCAGACCGCCTACGGCCAGGAGGATCTGGCGGCCCTGCGCAACGCCGTGACTCCGGAGATGCACGGCTATTTCGCCGAGGAGCTGGCGGAGAACGGCCGGCGCGGCGTGGCCAACCGGTTGTCCGACGTCCGCCTGCTCCAGGGCGACCTGGCCGAGGCGTGGCGTGAGGGCGCGGCGGAATACGCCACCGTGGCCATGCGCTTCTCCCTGGTCGACGTGACGGTGGACCGCACCACCGGCCGCGTGGTCGAGGGCGATCCCGGCCGGCCGGTCGAGGCGACGGAGATCTGGACCTTCGCCCGTCCGCGCGGCGGCCAGTGGCAACTGTCGGCGATCCAGCAGACCCGCTGACCGGAGCCTGCTTTTGTGGAACAACCGGGGGCGCCCTTGCGGGCGCCCCCTTCGTTTTTGAGGGGCGCCCTCTTCGTCTGGTGGCGCCCTTGCGGGCGCCCCCTTCGTGCATGGGGACTCCCCTGGACGGGCGCTCTCTGCTAGATCATATCAGGAACACAGGAACAAAAGCCTGATGATCGGAGCAGAGTCGTGTCGGAATCCCTGTCCCAGCGTCTCGTGGAATCGCATCCTGGAAAGGCCGAACGTCTGGCCGGCCTGCGCGCCGACATCCGGCGGCTGGAGGGGCTGGGGGGCGAGGGGGCGCGCCGGCTGCCCTTCGACGTGCCCGACCTCGACTCGGCCCTGCCGGAGGGCGGGCTGCCGCTCGGCTGCCTGCACGAGGTGGCCGCCGAGGATGCCGGCACCGGCACCGCCTTCGCCGCGGCCCTGCTGGCCCGCCTTGCGGCGGCCGGCGGCGGGGACGCCGCCGCTT
>JAEZHQ010000295.1 GCA_023416455.1 Pseudomonadota bacterium
GCCCGGAGCAGGCCGAGGAGGCGGCCCGGCGGCTGCGCGCGGCCTTCACCGTCGCCGATTCCGCACCGGCGCCGCGGCCGCTCGTCGCCCGGCGGATCGGCGGGCGGCCGGGCGAACCGGCCGGGCGATGAACGGCGACCCGCGCACCAACCTGCGGGCGATCGGAATCATCCTGGCCGGCTTCGCGGCCTTCGCGGTCACCGACGCCCTGATGAAGGCGCTGTCCGCGCGCTACCCGCTGCCCCAGACGGTGTTCTTCACCGCGCTGTTCTCGCTGCTGCCCATCGTGGGCGTGGCGCTGTGGCAGGGCGGCCCGCACCGGCTGGGGACGCGGCGGCCGGCCGTGCAGGCGCTGCGCGGCGTCCTCGGCATGGGGGCGGGCTATGGGGCCTTCTTCGCCTTCTCCCGCCTGCCCCTGGCCGACGTCTACGCCCTCCTGTTCACCTCGCCGCTGATCATCACCGTGCTGTCGGCCCTGGTCTTGCGGGAGCGGGTGGACGCGCGGCGCTGGCTGGCCGTCCTGGCCGGCTTCGGGGGCGTGCTGATCATGCTCCGGCCGACCGGTGGCATGCTCGATCCCGGCGCCCTCGGGGCGCTTGCCAGCGCGCTCTGCTATTCGGGCTCCGCGCTGGTGGTGCGGCATTGGGGCCGGCAGGAGACCGCGGCCTCCTTTCCCTTCTACGGCAACGTGATGGGGCTGCTGGTGCTGGGGCCGGTGCTGCCCTTCGTCTATGTGGCGCCGCCCTGGCGCGATCTCGCGCTGATGGCGGTGACCGGCCTGTTCGCCGGGAGCGCGCTGACCTGCCTGCTGACCGCCTTCCGCCTCGCCCCCGCCCCGGTGGTGGCACCGTTCCAGTATTCGCAGATCCTGTGGGGCGTGCTGATCGGCCTGTTCGCCTTCGGCGACGTCCCCAGCCCCTGGCTGGCGCCCGGCGTGGCCATGGTGATGGCGAGCGGCCTCTACCTCCTGCGCCGGGAGGCGCGGGCGGCCCGGCCGGTGTTGCGTCCGGTGGGCACGGCCTGAGCGCCGGCCTCCCGCAAGGGATGGTCCCGGCCGGCGGCGGCTCGCTGGGCAGGCGCGGGCGGCTCGGCAAACCTGCAAAACCATAGAGCGGATCGCGTAAAATCGGAATCGATTTGAAGCGTGAATCCGCTCGCAAAACAAAGGCCTGGAGTTTCGTGCGTTTCAGATTAAACGCACGAAACTCCAGGGTCCGCAGGGCTCGAAAGGCCGGGCCTGTGGCCCGATCTGGAGAAACCTGCTTAGGGTGCCAGGATGGATTCCGCTGCCACGCCGACGACCACGACCGCCGCCGCCGCCGACTCCGTCCGTCCGGCGGTCGGCTGCTTCCTGCTGGCGATCCTGCTGTTCGCGGGCATGGACACGCTGATCAAGCAGCTCAGCGCCGGCTATCCGGTGGCGCAGCTCATGTTCGTCCGCTCGGCGACGGCGCTGGCGTTGGTGGGCGGTGTGGCGGTGGCGCGGGACGGTTGGGGCGCCCTGCGCACCCGGCGCCCGCTGGGGCATGTCTGGCGGGCCTTCGCCGGGCTGCTGTCCATGGGATGCTACTTCTACGCCTTCAAGCATCTGCCCCTGGCCGAGGTCTACGTCCTCAGCTTCGCCGGCCCGCTGTTCATCACGGCCCTGTCCATGCCCCTTCTGGGCGAGGCGGTGGGGTGGCGCCGCTGGACCGCGGTGCTGGCCGGGTTCGCGGGCGTGGTGGTGATGGCGCGGCCGGACGCCGGGGTCCCGTCCCTGCCGGTGCTGGTCGGGCTGGCGGCGGCCTTCTTCTACGCGCTGGCCATGATCGCCGTGCGCGGGCTGTCGCGGACGGAGAGCAACGGGGTCATCGTCACCTACCTGCTGCTGACCACCACCGTGGTGAGCGGCGTCGCCGCGGTGCCGGTGTGGCTGGCCCCCGGCCCGACGGACCTCGGGTTGATGCTGGCCGTGGGGGTGCTGGGTGCAGGCGGGCAGGTCCTGATCACCCAGGCGTTCCGCCTCGGCCCCGCCGTGGTGGTGGCTCCGTTCGAATACACGGGCATGATCTGGGCGACGCTGTTCGGCTTCCTGGTCTTCGGCGAGGTGCCGACTCCGGCCGCCCTGACGGGGGCCGGCATCATCATCGCCAGCGGCCTCTACATCCTCCACCGCGAGGCCGCGCGCCGCGGGTGAGGGCGGCGGATCAGGGCCTGCGTTCGTTGAGCAGGACGAAGAGCTGCCTGAAATTCTCGTTCATCACGTCGACGATCCGCTTCTGGCCCTCGCGCAGCTCGACCAGTTCGCCCTGGAAGCGGTCCATGCGCTGTTCGAAACGGTCCTGGCGCTCCTCGAAGCGGTCCTGGCGCACTTCGAAGCGGTCCTGGCGCCGGAGGAGGGCATCCTGGCCCTCGATCAGCCTCTGCTGGCCTTCCCGGAGGTTGCGCAGCTCGCCGTTGGTCACGCGCGCGTAGCAGTCGAGCTGGACGGCCAGATCGGTGATGCGGTCGTGTTCGCTGCGTCCGTCGGGCATGCCGGAACTCCGAGGGTGAGGGTGCGCAGTGTAGGGCAAACGCAACGGGAAGTCGAATCGCCGCTGCCGTTCAACCCTTGCTGCCGATGCGGAAGGCCCCCCAGTGCTTGCCCTTGACGTGGATCGGCGCGGAGACGTCCTTCATCGAGGCGATCAGGCCGCCGCCCATCTCGCGGCGGTAGGTCTGGACCAGCACCGGCTGGCGGCTGCGGGCGGCGGCGAGGCCGGTGGCATCGTCGAACATGCGCCGGTTGCGGGAATGGGCGCTGTTCCACACCGGGTCGCCCGGACGCTGCGGCTGGGAACAGTGCCGGTTGTGGGTCGGCAGGTAGCCGTTGCGGTCCACGGCGACGCAGAAGACGATGCGGGGGTTGCGGCCGAGGAGCGGTTCCTGCACGGCGGGAAGGAGGCGGTCGCAAAGGTCGGTGAAGGCCGCCATGAACTGCGGCGGGTCGGTGTCGGGCACCAGCTCGTAGTCGGTGGAGAAGAGCTGGTCGAAGCTGGTCTGCCCGCGGTCGATGGCCTCGTCGAACAGCGCGCCGATGGTCCTCGCGGTGTCCTGGGCCAGGCTGACCAGTTCGGCGTCCGCCTCCGTCCAGCGGACGAGCGAGTGGGAGAGCCGGTCCGCGACGTCGGCAGCCAGCGTGTCGAAACGGACGTGCGCGATGTCGCGCTCGGTCGCCACGATGGTGCCGGTGGCCCGGCCCAGCCCCTCGATGTCCAGCGCGATGGCATAGCCGTCGGCGCTGGCCAGCTGGAGTTCGCGCACCTGGCAGCCGCGCATCGAGATGTTGTCGAGCCGGCTGCGGAAGGTCAGCCCGTCGACCACCACGGTGCAGGCGATGTCCACCGCGACGCGATCCTCGCGGCGGCGGTTGCCGAAGCGGGTGCCGCGCAGGCTGGCGGTGACGCGGCGCTTGATTCCGAAGATCTGCTTGACCAAGCCGGTGGCGTTCTCCCACAGCTCGCTGGCCTTCTTGGTGGAGCGTTCGGCCGCCTGCGCCACGCTCTCGATGCGCTCGTGGACGTTCTGCATGCTGGCCGCCATCTCGTCGGCGTTGTCCGCGATGTCGCGGGTGACGACGGCCTGCTCGGCGACCGCCTCGGTGATGGAGGCGATGTCGTCGGTGACGGTGGCGACGCGGCCGGCAACCGAGGCGATGGCCGTGACGGTCTGCTCGATGGAGGCCTGCATGGCCTCGATCTGGGTGCGGATGTCGCCGGTGGCGCTGTTGGTCTGGTCGGCGAGGCTCTTGACCTCGTTGGCGACGACCGCGAAACCCCGGCCCGCGTCGCCGGCGCGCGCCGCCTCGATGGAGGCGTTGAGGGCGAGCAGGCGGGTCTCCTTGGCGATCTTCTCGATCAGCTTGACGACGCTGCCGATGCGCTCCGACGCCTCGGCCAGGGTGGTGGCGTAGCCCTGCGCCTCCTGCGAGCGGGTGGATGCCTCGCGGGAGCTTTCGGTTGCGTGCTCGACCTTGGCGGTGATCTCGCTGAAGGAGTTGGACAGGCCGCGCGCCGCCAGCGCGATCAGGCGGGCGTTCATGTTGGTGTGCTCGGACGCCTCGGTGACGTGCTCGCCCTCGCTCGCCACCTTGCTGGAAGCCCCCAGCACCTCGTCGGCGGCGCCCTCCATGGTGGCCGCGTTGTGCCGGACCAGATCCACCGCCTCGCGCAGCTCGCGCTCGAATCCCTCGGCGAATTCGTGCATCTCGGTGTCGGTGCCGGGGGCGTCGGGGATGGGGGCGGACAGCGACCGCTCCACCTCCATCAGCACGCCGCGGACCAGCGCCCCGACCTCCGCCGCCGCCTGGTCGCGGTTGAAACGGCGGACACCGATGATGTGGGCCGCCATGCGCTCCAGCAGCGTGGCGTAGGCGGCGACCCGCTGCTCCGGCGTCAGGCCCGCCGCGCGGTGGGCCTCGTCCAGCCGGCGGGCCTGCTCCAGATAGGCGGAGTCGAAGGTGGCGGCGAAGAAGGCGTTCCACAGCGCGCGGTGGGCGTGGCGGAGCCGGTCGCCGTCCGGCGGCCTTGCGCCGCAGACCTCGTCCAGGGCGCGGTCGATCACGGGTCCGAGGGCCGGTCCGAGGGCGTGCAGCATCGCATCGGCGCGCGCGTCCATGCGCCAGAGACTGCGGTCGAGAGCCGCCGCGTCGGTCTGCGGAGCGGGCGCGGCGGCTGCGGTCAAAACCATCAGGCGTCCTCTTTGGAGACGAACTCTACCCGCGGTGCGCGGCGTATCCGACGCCGGGCGCCCGTATGTTTGCACTCATGACTTTGGCAGAATCATTTGTGCGTGTGTCGGGCGACCAATTGCCGCACGACCGTCCAGGACCCCGCCGGCCGCCGCCACCCCTGCGGTTCCGGGAAGGGGGCGGTTCGATCCTCCGGGCGTCCGTGGCCGCACCCGTCCCCGTTCCCGGCGCGCCTCGTGCGGCGCCATGCCGCGGGCGGGACCGGCCCCCGGCGGGCACCGTTCGGCCCTTTCTTGACAGCGGGCCGGTGGGCGCGACACTGTGCCCGCCAACGGCTGGGGTGCCCGCGCGCGGCGGGCTGAGACCACACCCATCGAACCTGACCTGGGTCATGCCAGCGGAGGGAGCCGACGGTTCGAGGGAGCATCCCGCGGGTGCACCCGGCACCGCCGCCTCCCCGCCGGCCAGGAGGAGAGACATCCATGCGGCGGTTCCTGCCCTTGTTTCCGGGGCTCCTGTGTCTGGCGCTTGCGGCGGCGGCCCAGCCGGCGCGCGCCGAGACGCTGTCCTTTCCGGTCCTGGTGCCGCTCACCGGCTTCCTGTCCCTGGAGGGCACCAGCCAGCGCAACGGTGCGCTGCTGGCGTTGCGCGACCCTCCCGCCGGGGTCGAGGTGGCGGCGGAGGTCATCGACACCGGCACCTCGCCCGAGGCGGCGGTGACGGCGCTGGAACGGGCGGCCGGCGGCCGGGTCGCCGCCGTCGCCGCCAGCATGCTGGGCACGCAGATGCTGGCCATGCTGCCGCTGGCCGCCGAATACGGGCTGCCGCTGGTCACCGTGTCCGGCACCGCCGCCATCACCGAGCAGGACAACCCCTGGGTCTTCCGCTTCTTCCCCGGCGACGCCGTGACCAAGGCGGCGCACGCCCGCTTCGCGGTGGAGGAGCTGGGCAAGCGGCGCCCGGCGCTGATCTACCAGACCACCGCCTACGGCCAGAGCGGCCGGTCCCATCTGGTCGAGCGCCTGAAGGCGCTCGGCGCCGAGCCGGTGTTCGAGGAGGGCGTCGACCCCGCCGCCAAGGACCTGCTGCCGGTGCTGGGCAAGGCGCTGGCCGCCAAGCCCGACGTGCTGCTCCTGCACCTCCACGCCGGCCCGACCGCCCTGTTCCTGCGCCAGGCCGCCGCCAGCGGCGTGCCGGTGCCCATCGTCGCCGGCTCGGCCATGCACCAGCCGAGCACGGCGGCGCTGCTGGAGCCGGCCGAGCTGAAGGGCGTGTGCGCGGAGACCGCCGCCTCCCCGGTCTCGGGCGGCTCGCCGGAGATGGACGCTTTCACCGCCGCCTACCGCGCCGCCTTCAAGGCGGAGCCCGACGCCTTCGCGCTCGGCCAGTACGACGGCATGCGCATGGCGCTGGACGCGGTCGCCGCCGGGGCGCGGACGGCCGACGCGGTGCGCCGGGCGCTGGCCTCCGGCACGCACCGGGGGCTGGCCATGACCTACCGGTCGGACGGCAAGGGCAACATGGCCCATTCCGCGGTGATCGTCTGCTACGACGGCGCCTCGCGCGTGCCGGCGGTGGTCAAGCGCTACGACGGCGCGGCGGGCGGGCCGCCGTGACCGGGCCGTGACCGTCCTCCAGCTCCTCGTCAACGGCCTCGCCCTTGGCGCCGCCTACGCGCTGGTGGCGCTCGGCTTCGTGCTGGTGCTGAACGCCACCGCGGCGGTGAACTTCGCCCAGGGCGACCTCGTCATGGCGGGCGGGCTGCTGGCCGTGGCGCTCGCCCCGCTGATCCCGCTGCCGGGGATCCTGCTGCTGCCGGCGGTGCTGGTCCTGATGGCGGGGCTCGGGCTGCTGGTGGCGCTGGCCGCCTACCTGCCGCTGCGCGGGCGGCCCCCGGTCGCCGTCTTCATCAGCACCATCGCCGTCGGCATCCTGCTCCAGAACGGAGCCACGGTGCTGTTCGGGCCGGCGCCGCGCGCCGCGCCGCCGCTCCTGACCGGCGGATCGCTGCGGCTGGGCGATCTGGTCGTCGGCGAACAGTCGCTGGCCATCATCGCCGTGGCCGCCCTGCTGATCGCGGCCCAGCAATGGCTGTTCGCGCGCACCCAGCTCGGCCGGCGGCTGCGGGCGACGGCGCAGGATCCGGAGATGGCGCGCGCCTGCGGCGTGCCGGTCACGGCCATGATCCTGGTCACCTTCGCGCTCGGCGCCGCCTACGCCGGGGCGGCGGGGATGCTGCTGGCCAACCGCTATTTCGTGACCCCCACGGCGGGCGGCGACCTGATCCTGAAGGCCTACATCGCGGTGACCGTCGGCGGCTGGGGCTCGGTGCCCGGCGCGGTGGCGGGGGCGCTGCTGATCGCCCTGTTCGAGGTCGGCGTGTCCTCGCTGCTGTCCTACCCGGTGGCGCTGGGCGCGCTCTACGCCACGCTGCTGGTCATTCTGGTCGCCCGTCCGCAGGGCCTGTTCGGGGAGGCGGCGCGGCGCCGTGCGTGACCGTTCGATGGCACGCGCGCCGGCGCTCGCGCTGGGCGCCCTGGCCCTGGCCGCCTACGCGGTCCTGTGGGCCTCCCCCTACGGGCTGCGCGTGCTCACCGTGGCCGGGGTCTACGCGCTGGCCGCCATCGGCTTCCAGATCGTGTTCGGGCTGGGCGGCGCCCTGTCGCTCGCCCACGGCGCCTTCTTCGGCCTGGGGGCCTACGCCACCGGGATCCTGGGCAGCCAGCTCGGCTGGGGCTTCGCCGCCACCTTTCCGCTGTCGCTCGCGGTGCCGCTCGCCGTGGCGCTCGTCGTCGGGCTGCCGGTGCTGCGGCTGGAATCCCACTATTTCGCGCTGGCCACCCTGGGCGTCGCCCAGGTCCTGCATCTGCTGGCGGTCAACGCGCCGGACCTGACCGGCGGGGCCAACGGGCTGCCCGGCGTGCCGGGCGTCGTGCTGTTCGGCCAAGCGGTGCCGCGCGGCCTGCCGCTGGCGGCGGTGGTGTGG
>JAEZHQ010000315.1 GCA_023416455.1 Pseudomonadota bacterium
AACCGGGGCTCGAACGGGAACTGAAAAGGGACGGGTGCCATGGCTGTCTTCGCCATCAAACGAGTGGGCTATGGGCTCCTCTCGCTGCTGCTGCTGGCTCTGACCATCTTCACCTTCACCCGGATCGCCGGCGACCCCGCCCTGTTGATCGCCGGGGTGGACGCCTCGCCGGACGTGGTCGAGCGGGTGCGCGAGGAGCTTGGGCTGAACCGGAGCCTCCACGTCCAGTTCCTCGCCTTCGTGGGCGATTTCCTGAGCGGGCGGCTGGGCGATTCCGCCTACTACAGGATGCCGGTGATCGACCTCATCCTCGGCACCCTGCCGGCGACCCTGCTCCTGTGCTTCACGACCTTCGCCCTGTCGCTCCTGGTCGGCGTGCCGCTCGGGGTGCTGACGGCGCTGCACGCCGACGGCCTTCTCGACCGGGTGGGGCGGGTCCTGGTCATGTTCTCGGTGGCATTGCCGGGCTTCTGGGTCGGGCTGGTGCTCATCCTCATATTCGCGATCGAGCTGCGCTGGCTGCCGGCCGGCGGCATGGACACGCCGGCGTCGGTCATCCTTCCGGCGATTGCGCTGTCCGGCTTTTTCATCGCCGCGCACATGCGGATCGCCCGCTCGGCGATGCTCGACGCGCTGGACACGGAATTCGTCAAGTTCCTGCGCGCCAAGGGCCTGTCGCGCTTCAAGGTGGTCTGGATCCACGCCTTCCGAAGCAGCCTCATCCCCATCGTGACGCTGGCCGGCATCAACCTGGCCCTCATGGTCAACGCCTCGGTCGCGGTCGAAGCCGCCTTCAACTGGCCGGGCATCGGGTCTCTTCTGTTCGAGAGCGTGTCGATGCGGGATTTCCCGCTGGCGCAGGGCATCGTTCTTCTTCAGGGCATCTTTATCATCGTCTTCAACCTGATGATGGATTTCGTCTATGCATTCATCGACCCGCGCATCAAGATCCGGTCTTGACATGGGCGCGTCCAGGCCGGGCCGGGCCATGAAGGCGCGGGGCGCGCTGCGCTCGATGCCGTGGTTCGCGGCGGGCGTCCTGGCGGTGTTCGTCGCGGTGGCCTTGGTCCCCTCGCTGTTCGCGCCGCTGCCGCCGCTGGAGACGAACTTCCTCGCCAGGAACCTGGCGCCGTTCAGCGCCAAGGCCGGGAAGCTCTTCGTCCTTGGAACCGACCAGCTGGGGCGGGACATCCTGAGCCGGATCCTGCACGGCGCCACCATCGCGCTCTATGTGTCGGTCATCGCCGTCTTCGTCTCCGGCCTGATCGGGACGGTCGCCGGACTGCTCGCCGGCTATTTCGGGGGGTGGGTCGACCAGATCATCATGCGGCTGTGCGACACCTGGCTCGCCCTGCCGATGGTCAGCTTCGCGATCTTCATTTCGGCCATCCGCGAGCCGAGCCTTCTGAACATCGTCATCGTGCTCGTCCTGGTGTTCTGGACCCGCTACGCCCGCGTGGTGCGCGGCGAGGTCCTGTCCCTGCGCGAGCGGGACTTCATCAAGCTGGCGCTGACGGCGGGCGCGTCGCCGGGCCGCATCCTGTTCGTCCATCTGCTGCCCAACGTGGTCAACAGCGTCATCGTCCTCGCCACGCTGATGATCGGCAACGTGATCCTGGCGGAAGCCGTGCTGTCCTTCCTCGGCCTGGGCGTGCCGGCGCCGCATCCGGCCTGGGGATCGATGCTCTCCGACGGCCGCGACGGCCTGATGGCGGGCCGCTGGTGGGCGACCGTGTTCCCCGGTCTGGCCATCGTCCTCGTGGTCGGGTCGTCGAACCTCCTCGGGGACTGGCTGCGCCGCTTCCTCGATCCCAACCGCAAGGGCCTTTGATATGGCCGACGACATGCCCGGGGCGATCCTCAGCGTCCGGAACCTCCACATGCGCTACCGGTCGCGGCACGGCGCGGTGCACGCGCTGAACGGGGTCGACTTCTCCGTCCGTTCCGGCGAGACCGTCGGGCTGGTCGGCGAGTCGGGCTGCGGCAAGACCGCGCTGACCCTGTCGGCGCTGCGCCTGCTGCCCAAGAGCGCGGAGACCACCGACGGCGCGATCCTCTTCGACGGCAAGGATCTGCTGGGCTGTTCCGAAAGCGCGATGCGCCGGATCCGCGGCAGCGGCATCGCCCTCATCCCGCAGGATCCGATGGTGTCCCTGGATCCGCTGTTCCCGATCGGCCGGCAGATCGCCGAGGCCCTGACGGCCCATCGCCGGATGTCGGCCGGGGAGGCCCGGCAACGGACGCTGGAGCTGCTGACGAAAGTCGGCATTCCCGACGCGGAGCGCCGGATCGGCGCCTATCCCCACGAGCTGTCCGGAGGCATGCGGCAGAGGGTGGTGGGGGCGATCGGCGTGTCCTGCGCCCCGAAGGTCCTGATCGCGGACGAGCCGACGACCGCCCTGGACGTGACCATCCAGGCCCAGTATCTCGCCCTCCTGAAGCGGTTGCAGGCGGAAACCAACCTGGCCCTGGTCATCATCACCCACGACCTGAGCGTGGTCGCCCAGATGTGCGACCGGGTCGCGGTGATGTACGCCGGCCGCATCGTCGAACAGGCCGACGTCCACACGCTGTTCGACGACCCGCGGCATCCCTACACCCGGGCGCTGATCACGGCGGGGCGCTACGCCGGGGGCGGGCGCATGACGTCGATCGGCGGGGAGCCGCCCAAGCTGTCGGCTCCCCCCGCCGCTTGCAGCTTCGCACCGCGCTGCGACCGGGCGATTCCCCGCTGCCGCGCGGAGCTTCCGGCGGCCGTCGGGCTGTCCGCTTCGCATTTCTCGGCGTGCTTCCGCGCCGCCGAGCCCATGGGAGGGATCCAGTGATGCCGGCGACCGCGCTCATGCAGGTCCGGGGCCTGACGCGCCATTTCGGCGGGACGCGGCAGGTTCCGTTCGCGCCCGCCTCCCCGGTCGTCCGCGCCTTGAACGAGGTCAGCTTCTCCGTCAACCAGGGGGAGGTGGTCGCGGTCGTGGGCGAAAGCGGATGCGGGAAATCCACCACCGCCAAGCTGATTCTGCGCCTGGACGAGCCGACCGCGGGGGCGGTCTTCTACAAGGGACGCGACCTTTTCGCCATGGATGGGGCGGAGCTTCGCGCCTACCGGCGGAAGGTGCAGCCGGTGTTCCAGGACCCCTATTCCAGCCTGAATCCGCGCCTGACCGTCCGGCGCCTGGTGGGGGAGCCCCTGGAGATCGCGGGCGGGATGGGGCGCGACGAGCGCGCCCGGCGCGTGGCGGCGGTTCTCCAGGCCGTCGGGCTGCCCGCCGATTCCATCGACCGCTACCCGCACGAGTTCTCCGGCGGTCAGCGGCAGCGGATCGCCATCGCGCGGGCGCTGGTCATGGAGCCGGAGCTGCTGATCCTGGACGAGCCGGTGTCGGCGCTCGACGTGTCGATCCGCGCCCAGATCGTCAACCTGCTCCAGGACATCCGCGAGCGCCGGAACCTTTCCTACCTGCTGATCTCCCATGACCTGGACCTCGTCCTGAACGTGTCCGACCGGGTGGTCGTCATGTATCTGGGGCGAATCGTCGAGACGGCGCGCACCAGCGATCTTTCCCGGCGCAAGGCACACCCCTACACCCGTCTTCTGTTCGACGCCAAGCTGCCCGCCCATCCAAGAGACCGCAAGACATTCGCGGCGACCTTTGCCGAATTGCCGTCTCCGGTCAATCTGCCGCCGGGCTGTGCATTTCAGTCGCGTTGCCCACAGGCCACGGATACTTGCCGGAACACAGCCCCGATTGATATATCCGTGGCCAAGGACCATGTCGTGGCGTGCCATCTGTTCGCCCAATGACCTGTTCGCCCAATGACCTGTTCACCCAATGACCTGTTCACCCGATGAGGCGGCCATCCGCGGCCGTCATGATCGATCAATCGCCACCGGACCGGGACTGAAGTGATGTTGGTGCAGGAAAAGAAGAAGGAGGCGCCGTCGGGGACCCGGTCGGTGGTCAGGGCGATGGAGATCCTCAACTCCTTCCTGATGGTCGACCAGCACCTCACGCTGACCGACGTCGCCATCCATTCCGGGCTGGACAAGGCGACGGCGCGCCGCTTCCTGCTGACCTTCGTCGAGCTGGGCTACGTCGACTACGACGAGCGGACCAAGCGCTACTGCCTCGGCCTGAAGGTGCTCGAACTGGCGGCGGCCCTGCCGATCCGGAACTTCCGCGAAGCGGCCTACCCGCTGATGGCCCGGCTCGCCGAAAAGGCGAAGGCGACCTGCTTCCTCAGCGTCATCCGGGGAAACCAGGCGCTGTGCGTCGATCGGGTCCACGACCCCCAGCAGCTGGTCCAGGTCCGGCATTTTTCCGTCGGCCAGTTCCTGCCGCTGCATTGCGGTGCGGCCCCGCGGCTGCTCCTCGCCCATCTGCCGGAGGACAGGCGCGAGCAGATCCTGGCGGGCGATCTGCAGGCGATGACCCCCTACACGATCACCGACCGGAAAAGATTGCGGGCGATCTGCGATGACATCGTCCGGCGGGGGTGGGAGGTCTGTGTCGACGACGCCGTGGTCGGCATCTCCGCGGTCGCCGTGCCGATACGCAACAAGAGCCAGCAGGTGGTCGCGGCGCTCAGCCTCGGCGGGCTGAGCAACGACATACTGTCGGGCGGCGAACCCCGGCATCTGAGCTTGCTGATGAAGTGCGCCGAGGAGATCACGGCGATCGGCGCCTACACCGGCGGATGAGCGGGTTCCCCCACGCACCGCGCCACCGCCGGGATCACGCGGCGTCGACGAGCAGCGGCAGGCTGTTCCAGCCCAGGCTGCCGGCGCCGTAACCGACGATCGGCAGCGGCGGGCGGTCGGGATCGAGCGCCACGGCGCGGACCCGGCGGAGCAGCACCTCGAACATGATGCGGCTCTCCAGCTTGGCGAGGGGCGCGCCGGGACAGACGTGGATGCCGGTGCCGAAGGCGAGATGCCCGCGGTTGTCGCGGTCGATGTCGAACGCCTCGGCGTCCGGCCAGCGCGCCTCGTCGCGGTTGGCCGAACCCGGCAGAAGCAGCAGGAGCGCGCCGGCCGGGATCGCCGTGCCGGCGATCTCGACAGCCTCGACCGTTCGCCGCATCAGCCGTTGCAGGGGCGGGCGGGTGCGGGCGAGTTCGTCGACGAATTTCGGGATGTCGGCCGGCGCGGCCTTCAGGCGGGCGAACAGGGCGGGGTCGCGCGCCAGGACCCAGGCGCCGTTGGCCAGCAGGTTGGCCGTGGTCTCATGGCCGGCGATCAGCAGCACGCCGCACAGGTTGAGCAGCTCCTCGCGGCTGACGGTGCCGCGGCGCTCCTCCTCCACGAGGGTGGCGATGATGGTGTCGGCGGGCTTGGCCTGGTGGTGCGTGATGGCCTCGTCGAGGATGCCCATCAGCGCGCGCAGGCCCACCTCGGCCTCGGCGCGCAGCTCGGGGCTGCCCATGCCGGTGGCGGCGAAGCTGGCGAGCAGCGCGTCGCGGGCGTAGCGGTTCATGCGGCCCTGGTGCTTCAGCGGCACGCCCAGCATCTCGCAGATGACGGTGACCGGCAGCGGGTTGGCCAGCGCCTGGACGAATTCGCACGGGCCGGCGAGGCCGGAGACCAGATCCTCGGCCACGGCCTCGATGCGCGGGGCCAGCGCCTGGATGCTGCGCGGCGTGAAGGCGCGGTTGAAGGTCTGGCGCAGGCGGGTGTGGTCGGGCGGGTCCATCATGACCATCGACATCAGCGGGACCCGCATGCCGAGGTCGGAGACGAAGCGGCGGTGGTCCTGCATGATCCGCTCGACGTCCTCGAACCGGGCGATCACGTAGGTCGGCCGCGCGTCCGGCGTGCCCGGCACCCGGTAGGCCGGCGCGTTCCGGCGCAGCCAGGCGTAGGTGGGGTGGGGATCGGCGTGCACCGCCGGGTCCATCAGGTCGAAGCCGGTGATCTCCCGCGTCCCCCGCGCGCTGCCCATGGCCGCCGCCTCCCCGCTCACGCCGCACCGTCCGCCGGCTTGGTGGCCGACGCGATCACGTAGTCGTAGGCGGAATACATCGTCTCCGGATCGAACCGCAGCACGAGGCGGAACGGCAGGCGCGCCAGCGGATGGAAGCGTTGCAGCATCTCCGGCTCCGTCTTCATGTAGTGGTGGAGGCCGGGATAGACGTGCCCCCAGATCGACCGCACCGAGACGTCGGTGAAGCCGGCGCCTTTCAGCTTGGCGGCGTAGCCGTCCCGGTCGTCGGCGTTGGCGGCGGGGACGGAGTATTTCTTGACGAAGCTGTTCCAGGTGGATTTCTGGACCGAGCGGGCGAAGCGGCCCTCGACCGGCGGGCGCCGGATCACGTCGGCGAGCACCAGCCGGCCGCCGGGCCGCAGCACCCGCAGCGCCTCGCGGAAGAAGTCCTCGCGGGTGTCGAAGTGGAAGGCGCATTCCAGGCCGACGACCCGGTCGAACGCGGCGTCGGGCAGCGGCATGGCGGTGGCCGACGCCTCCAGCAGCTCGATCCGGTCGGCGAGCCCGCGCTCCGCCACCCGCCGGCGGGCCAGCGCGACCTGCGACGGCGTGATGTTCAGGCCGACGATCCGCTCCACGCCGTAGGTCTCGGCCCAGTGCATGTCCTGGTCGGCGAATCCGAATCCGACGTCGACCACCGCCTGCTCCGGGCCGAGCCCGGCCGTCTCCGCCACCAGCTCCGCCATGGCCACGCACGCCTCGTCGATGCTGCGGGCCTTCTCCCAGTAGCCGAGGTTGAGGTAGAGGCCGGTGCGGCTGAACGCCCGCGTCGACACCAGCTCGTAGATGCCCTTGGCCGACAGGGAGCCGCCCGGTGCGTAGAACCACTTCAGGTAGCCCCAGGTCTCGCGCAGGCGGTCGGCGAAGGTCGGGGGGGCGGTCGTCGTCATCGGGTCCTCGGGCTGCGGGCTGTGGGCGGCGGACGGCGGTTCAGCTGCGCGGGATGATGCCCCTGACCAGCCGGTGCAGGACGAGCGCCACGAACAGGATCAGGCCGAAGGTCATGAGCCAGTCGCCGTGGTCGAGGTGCTCGAAGTTGTTGGTCATCGTCCGGATGATTTCGTGGTCCGCGACATTGTGCAGGAGCTGGAGGTACATGGCGCCGCCGAACAGCAGCGCGAGGATGGCGCCGTTGCGCAGCCAGCGGAAGAGGATGCCGGCGACCCTGGCGAAGCGCATGGAACCGGACATGAAGGTGCGGCGGTAGATCGCCTGCCCGAAGACGATCGGCTCCAGCACCGTCCTGTATTCCGACACCGTGGCCGCCAGGGACTCGACGGTCTCCACGGCGTTCGCCAGCACGCGGCGCGGCGTGCGCTGGCGCCGCGCCGCGTCGCGGAAGTAGCCGTTGAACAGGTTGATGTAGTTGGCGTCGGGGAGGAGGAGGCTGAGCGAGCTGTCGAGCGTGCCCCAGGTGCGGCTGATGCGCATGAACTGCCAGCTCAACTGGACCTTGTAGCGCGCCATGACCTGTCCCGAGGCCATGCCCGCCGCACCCAGGGAGCGGTTGTGGTAGCCGACGTCGTCGAGGTGGCTCACCGCCTCCCATTCCCGGAAGCAGCGCACCAGGTCGCGCTTCAGGTCGCCGATGTCGGAGATGCTGGGCGGGGAGATGGCGAACTGGAGCGTCATGTCGGCCGCCTTGGAGAAGTCCTTCTCGGCCATCGCCCGCAGGCTGGCCTTGTAGGTGGCGAGGAAGGTCTTCTCGCAGGTCCCGATGGTGCCGAAATCGATGAGCGCCACGTGGCTGTCGCGCAGGAGGATGATGTTGCCGGGATGGATGTCGGCGTGGAACAGGTTGTCTTCCAGGAGCTGGCGCAGGATCGAGCGGAACAGCCGGGTGCCGACGCGGCGCGGCTGGACGTCGTTCTCCAGGCACCAGCGCCGCGCCGCCGCCGGATCCTCCTGCATCAGCCGGATGAAATCGGACATCAGGACGCCGGGCACGAACTCCGTCACCAGGACGTTGCGGGTGCACCAGTCCCGGTACACGTTCGGCACGTGGATGTCGTGCTCGCGCAGGCTGCGCCGCATGCGCCGGGTGTTGGCGGCCTCGAACCGGAAGTCCAGCTCCTCCTTGACCATCTGCTCCAGTTCCCAGAGCGCCTCGGGAAGGTGGACGTGCGGGGCGAGGACGTTCAGGACCCTGACCAGCCACTTCAGGAACTGGAGGTCGCGGCCGAAGGCGATCTCCGCCGCCGGGCGGCGGACCTTGACGGCGACGACCGCGCGAGTCGCGCGCAGCCGCGCCACGTGGACCTGGCTGACCGAGGCGGCGGCGAGCGGCTCCCGCTCGAAGGCGGTGAAGACCGCGTCCAGGTCGTCGCCCAGCTCCTGCCGCAGGATGCGCTCCACCTCCTCGAAGGGGAAGCCGATGGCGCGGTGCTGGAGGCGCGACAGCTCGCGGCAGACCGGCTCGGAGAAGATGTCGGTGCGCAGCGAGACGAGCTGCCCGACCTTGACCCACAGGCCGCCCAGCTCCTCGAACACCTGGCGCAGGCGGACCGCCCGGTTCTCCTCGTCGAGCGTCCCGGACAGCCTCAGCCGCAGGTTGGTCAGCAGATAGCCGCCGAAGGCCCGGATCACCCGCAGCCGGGGATGGCGCGGCGGCGGCCCCGGGGGCCGAATCTCCACGCGCCGCCGCCCGGGCTGCTCCAGGGGGCTGGGAACGAGATCGCGGTCGAGCATGGCGGCCTGGAGCGGTGGAGCAGGGCGGGCGGGAACCTGTTGCCCCTTTGGTATGAAGAGTTCCCGCAAGCGCGTCAACGCCCGGTGGTCTCCCGCCCCCGGCCCGGTGGCTCAGCCTTCCGGAACGGTATGGCGCTCCTCCAGCTCGCGCAGGATGGCGTCGAGGTCGTCCTCGTCCAGCGACAGGACCTCCTCCTCTCCGTCGGCGTCGGTGCCGGCACCGGCATCCGACGGGACCGGCGCATCCGGAGGCACCAGCAAATCCGCCAGATGGCCGGCCAGCGCGGTCACGGTGGGGTGGTTGAACAGCAGCGTGGCGGGCAGGGCGGCGCCCACCAGGGCGCCCAGGCGGTTGCGCAGTTCCACCGCCGCCAGCGAGTCGAGCCCTTCCTCGCCGAGCGGCCGGTCGTGCCGCAACCGGCGGTCGCCGAGGCCGAGGAGGCGGCGCGCCTCGTCGGCCACCAGGGCCGCCATGCGCTCGACC
>JAEZHQ010000338.1 GCA_023416455.1 Pseudomonadota bacterium
GGCCGGCGGCGGGCGCGCCGCATCCCCGGCGCGGGCGACGTCCCGCCGCGACGGCGCGGCGGTCTGCCGGGGCAGCGGCCGGGTGCGGATGTCGAAATAGGTGAGGCGGCCGACCGCGGCCAGAAGCTGGTAGCCGGCCAGAGCCACGTCGGCCTCGGCCGCCGCGGCGTCGCTCTGGGCGTTGATCAGCGTGGTCTCGCCGGACAGGAGGTCGATCAGCGAGCGGGTGCCGAGTTCGCGTTCCGACCGCGCCACCTCCAGGAAGCCGCTCGCCAGGCTGGCCTGGTCGCGCAGGAGGCCGGCCTGGAGGCGGGCGCTTTGCAGGCGTGACCAGCTGTTCCGCACCCCCTCCAGGACCGTCCGCTCCTGGTCGGCGAGCGTCGAATCCGCGGCCGCATAGTCGGCCCGCGCCTGCCGCAGCGCGTTGAGCGCGGTGAAGCCCAGGTTGAAGGGCAGCGTGAGCTGCACCTTGGCCAGGGTCTCGTCCTGCCGGCCGACCGTCCCCTGGATGTTGTGCTTCACGTTGCGCTCCAGCACCCCCTCGATGCGCGGGAAGAAGCTGCGCCCGCGGGTCGCGGCGATGTTCTCGCGGGCCGCCGCCGCCGCCAGCGTCAGTTCCTGGAGGCGCAGATTGCTTTCCTGGGCCTGGGCCAGCGCGGCGTCCAGGCTATCGGGCAGGGCGTCTTCGGGGAGGATGAGCGCTTGCAGCACGGTGCCGTCCAGCGCCACATGGCCGAAGAAGGCGAGGAAGCGGCTGAGCGCGATCTGCACCAGCTCCTCGGAGGCGACGCGGCGGGCCTGGGCGCCGGCAAGCTGGCTCTTGGCCTGCAAGACGTCGGTGGTGAAGCCGAATCCCTCGCGCAGGCGGACCTCCTCCAGGCCGGTCTGGCGGCGGATGTTCTCCTCGGACTGGCGGGCGTAGCGCAGCACCGTCTGGGCCTTGACCAGGGTGGCGTAGGCGGCCAGCCCCTCCAGAAGAAGCTCCTGCCGTGTCCGCTCGACGGCGATGTCGGCGCGCACGGAAGTCAGCCGCGCCCGCTCGATGTCGGCGTTGGTGGCGCCGAAGTCCCACAGGAGCTGCGAGGCGCGGGCCGTGAACTGGTGCGCCGGCAGGGAGGTGTTGGCCGGGCCGGGCTTCTCGGTCCGCTCATGGCCCCCGCCGGCGGACAGCGCCACCGTCGGGTACCAGGCGCCGACGGCCACCCGCAGGGCGTTGAACGCCGAATCGGCCCCGGCCGTCGCCGCCCGCAGCCGGTCGTGCCTTTCGGTTGCCGCCATGACCATTTTCGCAACCTCGCCCTCCGGCTCCCCGGCGCCGGCCGGCAGCGACACAACGATGGCCAGGGCCGCCAGAAGCGGGCGCAACTTCCTGAGACGGTTCAGCATTTTCACGTCGGGGCAAACGGGGCGGGGACCCTTCGCCGAAAGGGGTAGGCAACCCTATTCGAGTTCATCCGCACATTACAACAAATAACTGTCGTTCCCCATTGGCGCCGCCAACTATTCGCAGGATGATCAGGCCGGCAACTTGTTCTTGCAGCAGTTGAAACATGAACCGGCGTTGAGATTTGCGGGTTTTTTAGCTATGGACATCATGCGGTTGTCCATGATCTTCAGCTTGTTTCGAGAAATCGAGCCTTATCCAGGGCAGTGCACGCGGCAATGGGGCAGTGGCGGCGCGGGACGCGGTCGCGGGGCCGTCCGTCTGCCGCCGCTGTTGACGGGACGCGGGATCTCCACGCTACTCTGTCGCGCTCGAACAGGCCGGCCGCTGTGCTGCCGCCGCATCGATCGACCCCGGCGCTGGACGTGCCGCATGAAACGGGAGGGCGCCAATGCTGAACTGGATCAAGCGCCAGATCATCGCCGACGAGGCCACGCCGCAGGCCGGCGCCCCGACCGATCCGGCGCTCGAAGCGGCGCGCCGGCAGGACCGGCAGGGCGACGGCGGCCTTCCGGCCGGACAGGCGCGCTCCTCCGCCGACGGGGGCGGCTTGCTGACCGGGATCCTGGGTTTCGCCCTGGGCACTGCCGCGGCGTCCTCCCTCGGCGGCGGGCCGGATGCCCCGTCGGCGCCGGAGCGCGGCATCGGCGAGGCCGAATCCGGAATGGACAGCGGCTTCGGCGAGGAATGAGCGACCGTCCGATCCGCCGTCCCGCCACCGGGGCGGCCGCCCCCCGCCCCCTGCCCACCCCGAGGCCTTCATGACCGCCTTCGCCATCGTCGCCCGGATGCTCGTCGCCCGGATGCTCGTCGCCGTCGGGCTGCTGACCGCACCGGCCGCCGCCACCGCCTCCGACGACACGCCCATGCTGGGCCGCATCGACCGGGCGCATCTGAGCATCGGGACCGGCGGCATCACCGGCGTCTACTATCCGGCCGGCGGTGCGCTGTGCGCCGCGATCAACCAGGCCCGCCCGACCCACGGGGTGCGTTGCTCGGTGCAGCCGTCGGCAGGGTCCGTCGCCAACATCGAGCATGTGCGCTCCGGGCGGGCGCAGCTCGCCATCGTGCAGTCGGACATCCACGACAGCGCGGTCCGGGGCATCGGGCCGTTCAAGGAACGCGGCCCCTTCGCCAAGCTCCGTTCCGTGTTCTCGCTCTACACGGAATCCCTGACCGTCGTCGTCAACCAGGCCAGCGGCGTGCGGAGCTTCGAGGAGCTGAAGGGCAAGCGGGTCAACGTCGGCCCGGTGGGCTCCGGCGGGCGCGCCACCCTCGGCGCCCTGATGAGCAAGTACGGATGGACCTACGATCAGTTCGCCGAAGCCACCGACCTGCCGCAGGCGACGCTGGCGCAGGCGCTCTGCTCCCGGAAGATCGACGCCGTCGTGTTCCTCGCCGGCCATCCCAACAGCGTCATCCAGGACATCACCAGCACCTGCCCGGCGAGCATCGTGCCGATCGCCAGCGCCAAGACGGAGGAGCTGCTGGCCGACAACCGCTATTACGGCAACGCGGTCATTCCCGGCGGGATCTACCCGAACAACGCCGGCGACGTGAAGACCTTCGGCGTGCTGGCCACGCTGGTGGCCTCGGAGGACGTCTCGCCCGAGGTGATCTACGTCGCGGTCCGGGAGATCTTCGAGCAGATGTCGGGCATCCGCCGGATGCACATGGCGCTGAGCCGCATGGACAAGGCGTCGATGGTCCATGCCGGGCTGACCGCGCCGCTGCACGAGGGCGCCGTCCGCTACTACCGCGAAGCGGGCCTGCTTCCCAGCAACTGACCGCGGGGCGGAGAGCCCCCGCGGGCGGCCCCCGCCGTCCGTTTCGTCTTAATAACTAAGAAATCACGTTATTATGTGTGCTAATTCTCTATTTTCCTACAAGGAAAATCTTTTTAATTACCGGGACCCGTGCTAGCGTTGGGTTGCCATGATGCCGGAGGGGTGCGGACACGCCCCCCGCCGACGCGCCGCAGGGAGCCCGAGAATGACCGCGACCCCTTCCGAACCCGTCCTGCCGATCCTGGACCTGCGCCGCCTCGACGCCGGCGGCGCCGAGCGCGCCCTCTTCCTGTCCGACCTGCGCGCCGCCGCCCGCCGCTTCGGCGGCTTCTACGTGACCGGGCACGGCGTGGCGGACTCCGTCACGGCGGAGATCTTCACGCTCGCCCGCCGCTTCTTCGACCTGCCGGAGCGCGACAAGCTGGCCATCGAGATGGTCAATTCGCCCCATTTCCGCGGCTACACCCGCGTCGGCTGGGAGCGCACGCGCGGGCTGTCCGACTGGCGCGAGCAGGTGGACATCGGGGCCGAGCGGCCGACCCTGGAAGCGGGCCCCGGCGCCCCGGCCTGGGTCCGTTTGCAGGGTCCCAACCAGTGGCCCGCGGCCCTGCCGGAGCTGCGCCCGGCGGTCCTGCGTCTCCAGGAGGAGCTGACCGGCGTGGTCGTCCGCCTGCTGCGCGGCGTCGCCCTTGCGCTCGGCCAGCCGGAGGATGTCTTCGACCGCATCAACGGCGACGCGCCGACCCAGCTGGTCAAGCTCATCCGCTACCCGGGGCGCGCCCCCGCCGGGGGCGGGCAAGGCGTCGGCCCGCACAAGGACAGCGGCCTGCTGACCCTGGTGCTCCAGCACGAGCGCAGCGGCCTCCAGGTGGAGAGCGCCGACGGCTGGCTCGACGTCGTTCCCGTCCCGGGAACCTTCGTCGTCAATGTGGGCGAGCTTCTGGAGCTGGCCACGGACGGCTATTTCCGCGCCGACGTCCACCAGGTGGTGACGCCGCCCGCCGGCACCGACCGGCTGTCCGTCGCCTTCTTCCTGGGAGCGCCCCTGGGCGCGCGGGTCCCCGTGCTGGAGCTGCCGCCGGACCTCGCCGCCGAGGCCCGCGGGCCGGAACGCGACCCCGACAACCCCCTGTTCCACGACGTCGGCGAGAATTCCCTGAAGAGCCGCCTGCGCTCGCACCCCGACGTCGCCGAGCGCCATTACGCCGACCTCCTCCGGGTCCCGGCCGGCTGAGGCCGGCCATCCGACATGCCGCCGGCTGAGGCCGGCCATCAAACATGCCCCGGCTGAGGCCGGCCATCCGACAAGCCGCCGGCTGACGCCGGTCCCAGGACAAGCCGCCGGCTGACGCCGGCCTTCCGACAGCCCCGGCCTGCGCCGGCCGGTGCCGGCCGGCGCGCGCCGTCCCCAGAAGCCCGAGGACACCCCGACGATGACCGCCGACAGCCAGCGCGCACCCGCCCCCGTCTCCGTCCATCCCGAGACGCTCGCCATCCACGGCGGCACCCACCGCGCCGATCCGGCCAGCGGTGCCGTGGCGGTGCCGATCTATCAGACGACCTCCTTCCAGTTCCAGGACACCGACCACGCGGTGCGGCTGTTCTCGCTGGAGGAGGAGGGCTTCATCTACACCCGCGTCACCAACCCCACCCAGGACGCGCTGGAGCGGCGGATCGCCGCGCTGGAGGGCGGGGCCGGCGCGCTCGCCGTGGCCTCGGGACAGGCGGCCTCCACCTTCTCCGTGCTCAACCTGGCGCAGGCCGGGGACAACATCGTGTCCTCGACCGACCTTTACGGCGGCACCTGGGCGCTGTTCGCCAGCACGCTGAAGCAGTTCGGCATCGAGACGCGCTTCGTCGATCCGGCCGACCCGGAGAATTTCCGCCGCGCCACCGACGGGCGCACCCGCGCCTACTACGCCGAGACCCTGCCCAACCCCAAGTTGAACGTCTTCCCCATCCGCGAGGTGGCGGACATCGGGCGGTCGCTGGGCGTCCCGCTGATCGTCGACAACACGGCCGCTCCGCTGCTCGCCCGTCCGTTCGATCACGGCGCCGCCGTGGTGGTCCATTCGACGACCAAGTACATCGGCGGCCACGGCACCACCATCGGCGGCATCATCATCGACAGCGGCACCTTCCCCTGGGCCGAGCAGGCCGCGCGCTTCCCCCTGCTGAACGAGCCGGACGAGAGCTATCACGGCGCCGTGTGGACCGAGGTGACCAAGCCGCTCGGCAACGTCGCCTACATCGTGCGCGCCCGCGTCAAGCTGCTGCGCGACATCGGCGCCGCCATCTCGCCCTTCAACGCCTTCCAGCTGATCCAGGGCCTGGAGACCCTGCCGCTGCGCATCCGCCAGCACACCGCGAACGCCGCCCGGGTCGCGGCCTTCCTGAAGGACCACCCGAAGGTCGAGCGGGTGATCTACCCCGGCTTGCAGACCGGCGAGGCCCGCCGCCGCGCCGACGCCTACCTCAGCGGCGGCTACGGCGCGCTGGTCGGCTTCGAGCTGGCCGGCGGCGCCGAGGCGGGGCGGCGATTCATCGACGCGCTGCGGCTGTTCTACCACGTCGCCAACATCGGCGACGCGCGCAGCCTCGCCATCCACCCGGCCACCACCACCCATTCGCAGCTCTCGGGCGACGACCAGCGGCTGACCGGCGTCACGCCGGGCTATGTGCGGCTGTCCATCGGCATCGAGCACGCCGAGGACATCATCGCCGATCTCGCCCAGGCGCTGGACCAGGCCTGACCCGTCCCGAAGGAGAACCCGACCATGCCCGAATCGAAATCCGACGGCGGCCTGTCGCGCCGCACCCTGCTGCGCAGCGCCGGCATCGCCGGCATCGGCCTGTCGGCCGGCGGCCTGGCGCTGGGCAGCGGCGCGCGCCCGCTGGCCCAGACCGTCGGCGCCAAGCCGCCGCTGCGCCGGCTGACGGTGGCCTGGAGCCAAAGCTCCGCCTGCCACGCGCCGCTGGCCTTCGGCCAGCGGACCGGCATCTTCGCCCGGCACGGGCTGGAGATCGAGCTGGTCAACTTCTCGGCCTCGCACACCGAGCTTCTGACCCTGATCGCCACCGGCAAGGCCGACGCCGGCATCGGCCTGTTGCAGGGGTGGCTGAAGCCGCTGGAGCAGGGCTTCGACGTCAAGCTGGTGGCCGGCACCCACGGCGGCTGCCTGCGCCTGCTGGCCCCGGCCGGCGGCATCACCCGGGTGGAGGAGCTGAAGGGAAAGGCCATCGCGGTGGCCGCCCTGACCAGCCCGGCCAAGGAGGCTTTCGTCGTCACGCTGGCCCGCGCCGGCCTCGATCCCGAACGCGACGTGACCTGGAAGGTGTTCCCCGGCGACCTGCTGTCGCTGGCGCTGTCCAAGGGCGAGGCCCAGGCCATCGCCCATTACGACCCGGAAGCCTACCGTTTCCGCAAGGAGGGGCTGGTCGAGATCGCCAGCAACCAGACCGGCCTCTACGAGAAGCGGACCTGCTGCGTGGTCGGCGCCACCGGCGCCCTCCTGAAGTCCGACAAGGCGGTGGTGCGCGCGCTGGTCGAGGCGGTGGCCGAGGTGCACCAGTACACCGCCGACCATCCCGAGGAGATCGCCCGCCACTATCTCGACACCTTCAAGCCCAAGATCGGCTTCGACGACCTCCGGGAGCAGCTCGCCTCGCTGGCCTACCATCACCACCCCATCGGCGCGGCGCTGCAACGGGAGCTGGTCGCCGCCATCGAGGATCTGAAGCTGGTCAAGGTGCTGCGGGCCTCCACCGACCCGCAAGCCTTCGCCCGCCAGATCTCGGCCGACGTGTTCGCGTGAGCGGCCGGCCATGAGCGTCGCCGCGGACAGCTCCGCCCCGCCGGCCGCGCCCGGCGTCTGGCCGGTCGGGCTGCTGGCCGCCGCCGGCTGGGCGGCCGCCGCGGCCGTGACGCTGGGCTGGCCCGACCTCTACGGCTGGGCCAGCAC
>JAEZHQ010000345.1 GCA_023416455.1 Pseudomonadota bacterium
GGCTGGCCCAGCTCGGTCCCTGGCCGGAGGCCGCGGTCCAGCTCGTCGGGCTCGGCCCCGCCACGCCCCGGCTCGACGCCGCCCTGGACCAGGCCGCCGTCCTTCTCCGCGCGCATGGGCGCAGCGCCGTCAGCGGCGGCGTCCCCGGCGCGGAGGATCCGCCCGGCCGCTTCGGTCCGGACGGAGGGCCGGACGGCGGGCCGGACCTGCTGGTGATCGGCAACGCCGGCGGCCTGCTCCTGCCGATGCGGGTCTGCGCCAGCCCGGCGCTCCGGGCGTTGCACGACCCGGACCGCATGATCGTGCTGGGATGACCGTGCCCACCCCCTGCGCTTTCGCATCGGCGCACCATCTGTGCCCTACGGAGCGAACCCGCCCGGCGGTCGGGCGGCAAAGGGGATGGGAGGACCATGACGGTCGAGCGCTTGCCCGCGCTGCCCTGGGTGGTGCGGCTGCCGCTGCTGGCGGCGGCGTTGATTTTCGCCGGGGCGGTCGGCACCACCCAGCTGGCGATGGCCTGGATGTTCGCCCGGCAGGCGGACCAGTGGAACACCCTGGCCGCGGCCTTCCTCGACACCGTGGCCGCCGCCGTCCAACCCTATGCCGTGGCCGGCGATCTGCCGCCGATCAAGGCGACGCTCACGCGCATGCTGACCATGACGCCCCGGCTCGACGCCCGCTTCATCGCGGTCCTGCGCCCGGACGGCAGCCCGCTGGTGGCGAGCGGCGAGCCGGAGGGGCCGCTCCCGGAGCCGGCGGCGGCGGCCGGGCGCTTCCTGCTCGACCCGGCCGGCGATGCCGGGTGGCTGTCGCTGCCCCTGAGCGACGCGGCCGGCGCCGGCTGGATCACCGTCCAGGTCGACCTCACGGCCTTGCGGTCGGAGCAGCGTTCGCTGCATGTGGCCATGGCCGGATTCGACCTTCTGCTCAGCGCCGTCTGCGCGCTGATCGGCTATTGGCTGGTCAAGCGCATGCTGAGCCCCGTGGTGGCGCTGACCGGCCGCATCGAGGCGGCCCCGGACGGCCTGCCCGAGCCGGTCCCCGGGGACCGGCTGCCGCCGCCCGGCACGGAGTTCGGCCGCCTGCTGCGCGGCTTCAACCGCATGGTGGCCGCGGCCCAGGACCGGGAGCGGCTGGCGGCCCAGCTGGCGGAGCAGGACAAGGCCGCCGTCCTGGGGCGTCTGGCCGCCACGGTCGCGCACGAGGTGCGCAACCCGCTGGGCGGCCTGATCAACACGGTGGACACGCTGAAACGGTTCGGCGCCGACCCGCAGGTGCGCGGCCAGTCGCTGGATCTGCTGGAGCGCGGGCTCGCCAGCATCGGGGAGGTGGTGCGCGCGGTGCTCGACACCCACCGCCCCCGGCCGCAGGGCCGGCCGCTCGGCAGGGCGGATTTCGCCGACCTGCGCCTCCTGGCCGAGCCGGAGGCGGCGCGGCGCCGGGTGGCGCTGGACTGGAGCGTGGAGGTGCCCGAGCGCATGCCCGTCGACGCCGTCCAGACCCGACAGATCGTCCTCAACCTGTTGCTGAACGCCTGCGCCGCCACGCCGCCCGGCGGCCGGGTGCGCTTCTCGGCCGGGGTGGAGGATCGCGGCCTGCGCATGGCGATCGCCGACGACGGCCCCGGTCTGCCGCCTCCGGTGGCCGGCCGCCTGACCGGGCGGCGCGGCGCGGCCGACGGCCCGTCCTTCGGGATCGCCGTGGTCGTGCGTCTGGTGGAGACGCTGAACGGACGGGTCTCCGTGCGCTCCAGCCCCGGGGTGGGGACGGAGATCGCCCTCGACCTGCCCTTCACCGACGAGGAGATGACGCCATGACCGACCCCCGCCCCCCCGTGCGCGTCGTCCTCATCGAGGACGACCCCATCATGGGCGAGTCCCTGGTGCAGCGGCTGACTCTGGAGGGATTCCCGACGGTCTGGGCGAAGACGGGCCTGGACGGGCTGGCGGCCTTGCGGCGCGAGCGGCCGGACGTGGTCATTTCCGACATCAAGCTGCCGGATCTCAGCGGCGAGGAGGTGTTCCGCCAGGCGTTGCCGCATCTGGGCGGCGTCCCCATCCTGTTCATCACCGCCTTCGGCGAGATCGAGCAGGCGGTGCGGCTGGTCCGCGCCGGGGCCGACGACTATCTGACCAAGCCCTTTCCCGTCGGGCGGCTGGTCGAACGCCTGCGCGCGGTGACGCCGCGGGTGCGGATCGACCGTTCCGGCGCCGCGGGCTTCGCGCGCTCCGACGCGACGCGGCGGATCGAGGCGGCGCTGCGCCGGGTCGGCGGCATCGACAGCACCGTGTTGCTGACCGGGGAGACCGGGACGGGGAAGGAGGTCGCCGCCCGCTTCCTGCACGCCGTCTCCGACCGGGCGGCCCGGCCCTTCGTGCCCGTGAACTGCGCCGCCATCCCGCCCGAGCTGATGGACAGCCAGATGTTCGGCCACGAGCGCGGCGCCTTCACCGGCGCGCACGCCCGCCACACCGGCTTCGCCGAGCAGGCCGGGGACGGCATCCTTTTCCTCGACGAGGTGGCGGAGCTGCCCCCGGCGGTCCAGGCCAAGCTGCTGCGTCTGTTGCAGGAACGGCGCTTCGTCCGGGTCGGCGGCACCCGGACCCAGGAGTTCCGGGCGCGGGTGGTGTGCGCCACCAACGCCGACCTGACCGCCATGGTCCGCAACGGCGGCTTCCGCGAGGATCTCTATTACCGGATCCACGTCATCGCGCTGACCCTGCCGCCGCTGCGCGACCGGCGGGAGGAGATCCTGCCGCTGGCCGCCGCCTTCGCCGCCGAACTGGCGGACCGCTTCGGCCGCCCGGCCGTGCGCATCGGCGAGGCGGCGCGCGCGGCCCTGCTCGAACACGACTGGCCGGGCAACATCCGCGAGCTGCGCAACCGGATCGAACGGGCGGTGGCGCTGGGCGAGGGCGACACGCTGGAGGCGCGCGACGTCTTCCCCGAAAGCGTCCTGAGCGCCGACGCCCCCTCCCCCATCGCCAGCCTGGCCGAGATCCGCGACGAGGCCGAGCGGCGGCACATCCTCGCCGCCCTCGACGAGACCGCCGGCCAGGTCAGCCGCGCCGCCGCCCGGCTCGGCGTGTCCCGCACCACCTTGTGGGAAAAGATGCGCCGGTTCGGAATCGACCGCAAGGCGACGGACGGCGACCCGTGCTGAGCCCGGCGGCGCTCGCGGTTCTGGCCGCCGCCGCGCTCGCCCTGTGGAGCGGGGCGGTGGGGCTGCGGGTGATCACGGAGACGCGCAGCGAACCCGGGACGGTCGACCACTGCCTGGCCGCCCACCTGCCGGGCGCCCGCAACGCGCTCGCCGCGCAGGCCATCGGCCGCGCCTGCCGGGACGGGACGGGCGGCGAGGCGACGCCTTACGCCACCTGCATCCTGTCGTCGCTCGACGGCATGCGCTCACGCCGGGACGCGGCGGAGGCCGAACGCGCCTGCCGACGCCTGGACGGCCGGATGGACGGCCGGATGGACAGCCGGGACCCGGCCTGACGAAGCCCGGCCCGCCCGTCGCGGACCGGGGCGGGGCAAGCGGTTCAGGGGGCGAGGAACACCGTGGCGGCCTCGAAGACGGACCCGTCCGCGGTGTCGGTCAGGATGACGGTCACCGGGGTGGAGGACGCCGTGGGCGCCGCCGGCACGCGGACGTGGACGCGGTGGGTCGAGACGGCGTCGGGGGCGGCGGGCAGCTCCGGCGCACCGTCCGGCGGCACCGGCGCCCCGGCGGCGGTGACGGCGGCCCCGTCGAGGCCGGACAGCCCCAGGCGGAAGCGCCGCGGCTGCGGCGTCATGTTGGCGATCTTCAGGGTGTAGCTGTTCCGGATGCCGCCGTCGGACAGGGCCACGAACAGCGGGGCGCGGTCGCGCAGCACCGACAGGCCGGCGGCCGGCCTCAGCAGCAGGCCGGCCGCCATCAGGCCGCCCACCACCACCAGCATCAGGCCGTAGACGATGGTGCGCGGACGCAGCAGCCGGTAGGGGGCGGGCGGGCGCCCGGCCGCCCTGGCCGCCTGCGCCGCCTGGGTGTCGTAGCGGATCAGGCCGCCGGGGCGGCCGATGCGGGCCATGACGCCGTTGCAGGCGTCGATGCACAGGCCGCAGCTGATGCAGTCCATCTGGATGCCGGCGCGGATGTCGATCCCGGTCGGGCAGACATGGACGCAGGCCCCGCAATCGATGCAGTCGCCGTTCCCGCCGGCCCGGCGGGCCTCCCAGCCCTGCTCCTTGCGCAGCGGCGCCCGGCCTTCGCCGCGCCAGTCCTGGTAGGTCACGACGAGGCTGTCCTCGTCGAGCAGCGCCGCCTGGAAGCGGGGCCAGGGGCAGACGTAGACGCACATCTGCTCGCGCATGAAGCCGGCCATGGCGTAGGTGCAGCCGGTCATGAACAGGATCCAGCCGGTGGCGAGCGGCGACGGCTCGAACCGCGCCAGATCGGCCAGATAACCCGGCGCGTCCACGAAGTAGAAGACGGCGACGCCGCCGGTGGCCAGGGCGATCAGCAGCCAGACCGCGTGCTTGGCCGTCTTCTTCAGGTACCAGGAGGCGGTGCGCGGGCCGCCGTCCAGCCGGATGCGGGCACCGCGGTCGCCCTCGATCCATTCCTCGACCAGCACGAACAGGTCGGTCCAGACGGTCTGCGGACAGGCGTAGCCGCACCACACCCGCCCGGCCAGCGCGGTGGCCAGGAACAGCCCGACCGCCGCCAGGATCAGGACCCCGGTCAGTTGGTAGATCTGCTGCGGCCACAGGTCGACGGCGAACAGATGGATGCGCTGGCCGGCCAGGTCGAACAGCACCGCCTGGTCGGGCATGCCGGGGCCGCGGTCCCAGCGGATCCAGGGCAGGACCGCATAGAGCGCCAGCAGCGCGGCGAGCATCGCCCACTTGATCCGCCGGTAGCGGCCGCGCACGGCCTTGGGATGGATCGTCCGGCGGGAGGCGAAGAGGGGGACCCGGGGTGCGGCGTCCGGAATGGGGGCGGTGTTCTGCTGCATGACGTGCCTTTGCGCGGGCGGTCGCGACCGGAGGGACGGCGTCGGGCGCCGGTCCCCCGGTCTCAATGACCGTATTGTATGCGTTCAATGAGGCCGTCAACAAGCAATATTGAATGGATTGATGCGACTTCGCGTCGCGGGCCGCGCGTCAGATGACGACCCCGGCCAGCGCCGGGATCTGGTCCAGCGCCTCGGCCAGGATGCCCAGGACGCGGCGGGTCTGGGCGCGGTCGGCCGGGGCGCCCAGGCACAGGCGCAGCGCCTCCGGCGTCTCCGGCGTGGTGGCGAAGGTGTCGCTGACCACGGCGGCGATCCCGCGCGTGCGCAGATGCGCGGCGAACTCCCCGCGCGTCCAGGTCTCGGGCAGGCGCAGCCACAGGTGGAAGGCTTCGCGCCGGGTGGCGGCCCGCCCCGGCGGCAGGATGGCGCGGGCCAGCGCGCCGCGCGCCACCGCCTCGTCGCGGACGGCGTCCAGGACCGTGGCGGCGGTGCCGTCCTCGATCCAGTGGCGGGCGACGGCGGCGGACAGCGGCGAGGCCATCAGCGTGGTCGCCCGCTGCGCCGCCGCCAGCCGCTGCGCCTGGCGGGCGTCCGGGGCCGCCACATAGGCGATGCGCAGCACGGGCGACACGCATTTCGCCAGGCCGGCGACGTGGAAGGTGATGTCCGGGGCGAGCGCGGCCAGCGGCGGCGGCCCCTGCACGGGCAGCAGGCCGTAGATGTCGTCCTCGATGATCGCGACCCCGTGGTCGCGCGCCGCCGCGACGACCGCCTCGCGGCGCTCCGCCGGCATCGTCGCCGTGGTCGGGTTGTGGAAGGTCGGCATGCAGTAGAGCGCCTTCGGCCGCTCGCGGGCGAAGGTCTGGCGCAACGCCTCCGGGTCGAGCCCGTCGGCGTCCATGGGCACGCCGACCACGCGCAGGCCGAGCTGGGCGGCGACCGCCTTGAAGCCGGGGTAGGTCAGGGCCTCCGCGCACAGCGTGTCGCCCGGGCGGGCGAGCGCGGTGAGCAGCGCCAGCAGCGCCCCTTGCGTCCCCGGGCAGACCAGCAGGCGCTCGGCCGCCAGGCCGGGCAGGCGGGGGCGCAGCCAGAGCGCCCCGGCGGCCCGGTCCTCCTCCTGGACGCCGCCGGAGTCGGGGTAGCGCAGGATGCCGGCCAGCCCGATCCCGGCAACCGCCTCGGCCATGCCCCGCCGCAGCCGCTCCAGAAGCTCCGGGGCGTCGGGAAGCGGCGGCTGGTTCATCGTCATGTCGACCAGCCCGGCGCGGGCGGCCTCGGCGCCGCCGCCGGCC
>JAEZHQ010000484.1 GCA_023416455.1 Pseudomonadota bacterium
CGAGATGTGGTTATGCAACGACGTAACGCGTGATCCCCGACCGTCCCTTAAGCAAGGCGGCGTCTTGGAGGTTACGATGGTTCATGTTGTTGTGGGTGGGCGCCGGCTCACCCGTCTTCGAAATTTCCCGCACCGGACATCGCAGGACAACGGCCAGTCCAGTATGGGCGGCCTGGACGCCTGACCTCCCGTTTTTACGGTCAGTCGCGTCAGGCCGCTCCGTGCCCGACTTTTCACAATCCGTCCGTCCACAATCATCTTGCGTCCGGGAGACTGAGATGACCGAAAAGATTGCGCGCTTTTTCGAAGAGCAGCGCCCGCAGACCCCGTGCCTCGTCGTCGATCTCGACGTGGTGGAGAAGAACTACCACGACCTGGAGGAAGCCCTTCCGGACGCGCGGATCTTCTACGCGGTGAAGGCCAACCCGGCGCCGGAGATCCTGGGGCTGCTGGCCCGCCTGGGCTCGGCCTTCGACGCGGCGAGCGTGCCGGAGATCGAGATGGTGCTGGCCGCCGGCGCCACGCCGGACCGCATCTCCTACGGCAACACCATCAAGAAGGAAGCGGACATCCGCCGCGCCTACGAGCTGGGCGTCCGCCTCTTCGCCTTCGACAGCGAGGCGGAGCTGGAGAAGATCGCCCGCGCCGCCCCCGGCGCGCGCGTCTTCTGCCGCATCCTGACCTCCGGCGAGGGCGCCGAATGGCCGCTGTCGCGCAAGTTCGGCTGCGACCTGCCGATGGCCCGCGCGCTGCTGCTGAAGGCCAGGGACATGGCCGTCCAGCCCTACGGCGTGTCGTTCCACGTCGGCTCCCAGCAGAAGGACCTGAGCCAGTGGGACCATGCCATCTTCCAGGTGGCCCAGCTGTTCCGTGAGCTGGAGGTGCTGGGCGTCGATCTCGGCATGATCAACCTGGGCGGCGGCTTCCCGGCCCGCTACCGGACCGACGTGCCGGAGACGACCGCCTATGGCCAGGCGATCTTCGAATCCCTGCGCACCCATTTCGGCAACCGCCTGCCGGAGGCCATCGTCGAGCCCGGCCGCAGCATGGTCGGCAACGCCGGCGTGATCGAGAGCGAGGTCGTCCTCGTCTCCCGCAAGTCGGCCAACGACCCCAAGCGCTGGGTCTATCTGGACATCGGCAAGTTCAGCGGCCTGGCCGAGACCATGGACGAGGCCATCCAGTACCCGATCGAGGTCCTGGGGGGGAGCGCGGAGGACGACGGCGAGGCCGTGGTGCTGGCCGGCCCGACCTGCGATTCGGCCGACGTGCTGTACGAGCGCGCCGAATACAGGATGCCGCTCGACCTCAAGCCCGGCGACCGCGTGCGCATCCACGCCACCGGCGCCTACACCACCACCTACTCGGCGGTGTGCTTCAACGGCTTCGCGCCGCTGAACCAGCACTGCATCTGACCGGCCACACCGGCGGCGCACGAGCTATGGAGCGCCGCCGGTAAAACCCGACCGATCAATCCGATGGCATTGATCGACGGGGTGATGCGGACGACGCCTTCACAGCACCGTCCGGACGCCGGGGCCTTCCATCAAAAAGGGCCGCTCCCTTTCGGGGCGGCCCTTTTTGATGGCCCTTTTTGATGGAGGGAGCGGGGGCGTTGGCGTTCCCAAGCCTTGCCCCCCTTTCCCCGGGGACCGGGCGGGGGTGGGGCCGCTCCTCTGGAGAGGGGGTCAAGCCTTCCAGAACGGCTTGGTGACCTCGCTCTCCACCTCGATGTGGGTGATGCCGATGTCATGGAGCATCCGGTCGTCCAGCCGGGCGAGTTCCCGGCGGGAGATCGCCCGTTGCCGCCACAGCGCAAGCGTGTCCAGAGTGTCGTCCAGCACATGCGCCACCGAAGCGGCCCACGAGCCACGGCCGTGGGCGGCCGATCGCAGAGCCATTGCCATGGTGGAAAATCCCATCTTGAAGTTGTCGAGGGGGCCGTCCGGCCGACTGCCGGAACCGGGGGCCGCGCCCTCATCCGATGGGAAATATAATTACTCTCAATTCGGCAATTCCACCACAGCCGACTAGACATGTCGGCTGTGAGCTTTCTCGATAGCTGCCCAAGGAATATCACCAATGCACAGGTGTTGGGCACGGCGGGTGCCCAAAAGCATCATCCCAGGACCCGTGCCAGCCGTCCCATCGCCTCTTCCAGCCGGTCGAGCCGGCTGGCGAAGCACAGGCGCAGCGCCCCCTCTCCGCCCTGCCCGAAGGCGGCGCCGGGGGCGAGACCGACCAGCGCCTCGTCGATGATGCGGGTGGCCAGCGCGACGCTGTCCGTCTCCCCCTCCACCTGGAAGAAGGCGTAGAAAGCGCCGGGCGCCGGCCGGACGCGCACGCGGGGCAGCGCCGCCAGCGCGCCGCAGACCAGGTCGCGGGCGACGCGGCAGCGCGCCCGGGTCTCCGCCACCCAGGGCTCGCCCTCGGTCAGCGCAGCCACCCCGGCCATCTGGACGAAGGCGGGGGTGCCGGAGGTGGAGAACTGGACGAGGTTCTCCAGCACCGGCCCCAGCGCCGCCGGCGCCACCAGCCAGCCGAGCCGCCAGCCGGTCATCGCCCAGTTCTTGGAGAAGCTGTTGACGACGATCAGCCGGTCCTCCGGCTCCGCCACCTCCAGGAAGGATGGGGCGGCCGGGCGGTCGTCGTAGACGAGGCGCGCGTAGACCTCGTCGGAAATGACCCACAGCCCGCGCCCGCGCGCGACGTCCATGACGCGGGCCATGGTGTCGCGGTCCATCACCCAGCCGGTCGGGTTGCCCGGGGAATTGATGACGATGGCCCGGGTGCGCGGGCCGCAGGCGGCGAACAGCGCTTCCGGATCCAGCGTCCAGCCCTGTTCGCCCAGCGTCATCGGCACCTCGACGGGCACGCCGCCCTGGATGCGGACCGACGCCGCAACGTTCGGCCAGACCGGGCTGACGATGACGACCTCGTCGCCGGGGTCCACCAGCATCTGCATGGCGTTCATGATGGCCGTCATCCCCGAGGAGGTGACGGTGATGCGGTCCAGGTGCACCGGCACCCCGTGGACGCGCTCCAGATAGGCGGACAGCGCCTCGCGCAGGGGCGGCAGCCCGCGCTGCTGGCAGTAGAAGACCAGCCCGTCGCGGATGGCCCGGCTCGCCGCCTCGCCGATGAAATCGGGGGTGGGCAGGTCGCCCTCGCCGAACCACAGGGGAATCAGCCCGTCCCGGCCGCGGCCGTGGTTGGCGACGGTCACGATGGCGCTGGCCGGCAGCGTCTGGATGCCCGGACGGATGTCGCAGTCGGGAAGCATGTCCCACCCTCGCTGTCTCGTTTGCCGGGCCAGTCTAAGCAGGTTTCGCCGGATCGGGCCACAGGTCCGGCGGGCAGAACCCGCTTGCACCGTTGCGGCGGTCCCGGCGAGGCGGCCCCGCTGGGCAGACGCCACCCCGGCGGCGTATCCTGGGCACCAGAGCCGCCCGAAGGGCGGCGGTTTCTTGAGAGTCCCGCCCGGTGGGCGGCGGCTTTTTGCGAGTGCCGCCCGGTGGGCGGCGGTACGGGCGGGAGACGGGCACCCCCATGATCGACACCATCGCCTTCGACGGCGACGATACCCTCTGGCACAACGAGTCGCTGTTCTCGATGACGCAGGACCGCTTCCGCGCCCTGCTCGCCCACGCCGCCGACCCGGCCGACATCGACCGCCGGCTGCTGGAGGCGGAGCGTGCCAATCTGCGGGTCTACGGCTACGGCATCAAAGGCTTCGTCCTGTCGATGATCGAGACCGCCGTGGAACTGACGGATGGCCGGATCGGCGCGCGCGACATCCAGAGCCTGATCGATTTCGGCAAGGCCATGCTGGACCATCCGGTCGAACTGCTCGACGGGGTGGCCGAGGTGGTGGAGGCGCTGTCGGCGCGGCACCGGCTTTTGCTGATCACCAAGGGCGACCTGTTCGACCAGGAAAGCAAGATCGCGCGCTCCGGCCTCGCCGAACGCTTCGCCGCCATCGAGATCGTCAGCGAGAAGGATCCGGAGACCTACCGCCGCCTGCTGGCGCGCCATGGGGTGGAGCCGGGGCGCTTCGTCATGGTGGGCAACTCCGTGCGTTCGGACATCCTGCCCGTGCTCGGCGTCGGCGGCCACGCGGTGCATGTGCCCTATGCGGTGACCTGGGCGCATGAGGAGGCCGAACCCCCCGCGCAGAACTACCGGCGCATCGACTCGGTGCGCGACCTGCCGCCGCTGCTGGCGGCCTGGTGATGCGGACGGCGCCTTCAGGCGCCGCCGGAATGAGACGAGGAGCAACCCATGGCCTTCACCCTTCTGGACGCGGACGCGCCCCCCGAGACGGGCGCCCCCGCCGCCGACCGCATCCTGTCCGGCGCCCCGGTCTTCACCACCTGGAACCAGTATGAATCGCCGGACGGCAAGCGTTTCGCCGGGCTTTGGCGGTGCACCCCCGGCGCCTGGCGCATCGCCTACGACGAGTGGGAGTATTGCGAGATCCTGGAGGGGACGAGCGTCGTCCGCCACGCCGACGGCCGGTCCTGGACCATCCGCGCCGGCGACCGCTTCGTCCTCGAACCGGGCTTCCAGGGAAGCTGGGAGGTGGTCGAGACGACGACCAAGCGCTACGTGGTGACGCTGCCATAGAACAGAGCGGATCAGGGATCAGAGCCGATCGCGGAAAGCCGGCTCGGCTTGAAGCGCCAATCCGCCCGGCGAACCGGAGACTGGGGCCGCCCCCGGCTCGGCCCCCCCTCCACCGGCCGTCCGCGATTCGGAGCCTGGCCAAAGGAGGAACCCGTCCGTACCGGACGGAGGAGGGGCCGAGCGGGAGGCGGCCAACCTGGCGGATCAACCGGCCAGCACGGCGGCCGGCGGCGGTGCCGCCGCGTTCATGTGGTTCAGAACGACGGTGGCCTTGCGGCCGATCTCCACGGCCAGGACACCGAGCATGAGGAGGGAGGCGACCAGCATCAGCCGGGCAAGGTCGCGCACCACGGCGCGCCGCTTGCGGTTCCGGCCGGACTGGCGGGCGGCGAGTCGGGCCCGCGCCGCCCGCCGGCGCTGCTCCAGCCGGTCTTCCAGCCAGTCGGTGGCGGTCATCGGCCCCTCCCGTGGATGCAATCAAATCGTCCATTATTTGTATAAAATTTTAGATGAAAGCGCAAGGGGAAAAGCGCCCAAGGGGGGCATTCCACCCGGGCCGCCGTCAGCGGCGGAGCCTTTCACCCGGGCCGCCGTCAGCGGCGGGGCCTTTAAACTGGGCCGCCGTCAGCGGCGGCCCTTGGGCTCGCGGCTGAGGCCCTTCTCCTCCAGCTCGGCCAGATACTCGGCCCACAGCCGCTCCTGCTCCTCGCCGATCTCGCGCAGGTACTTCCAGGAGTAGATTCCGCTGTCGTGCAGGTCGTCGAAGACGATGCGCAGGGCGTAGTGGCCGACCGGCTCCAGCCGCATGATGCCGACGTGGCGGCGCCCCGCCACCGTCTGCTTCTGGCCGGGGCCGTGGCCCTGCACCTCGGCCGAAGGGCTGTGCACGCGCAGGAACTCCGCCGGATAGGAGAAGCGGCGGCCGTCGTCGAAATCGACCTCCAGCCGCTTCTCCTCCTTCTTCAGGCGAATCTCCAGCGGCCAATGCCGGGTGCCGAAGGGGTCCGAAGCGAACCGCTCCTCGGACATCAGGCGGCCCCCGGCTTGTCGTCGAGGCTGCGGGCCTCGTCGATCAGCATGATCGGGATGCCGTCGCGGATGGGATAGGCCAGCCCGGCGCGCGGGCTGATCAGCTCGCCGCGTTCGGCGTCGTAGCGCAGCGGCCCCTTGGTCAGGGGGCACACCAGGATCTCCAGGAGCTTGGGATCGACGCGCGCGCCGGCCTTGCCGTCGAACGCGGTCTTGCCTTCGCCGGGCTTGTCCTCGGAGGAGGGGGTCTGGGCACTCATGGAACGGCCTCGCGGTCGGGTCGGGGAACAGTGGTCAGTGGCGCGGCAACGTGCCGTCGCCGTCGCTGTCGTGGCCGTCGAGAATGGCCATCTCGATCAGGGCGATCAAGAGCTTCGCGCGTTCCGGCAGGTCGGGGGCCTCAAGCAGGGCCTGCTTCTCGCTGGGCTCGAACGGACAGATCATGGCGAGCGAGGTCACCAGCCGCTCGTCGGGGGTGGCCGCGATGGCGTTCCAGTCCACCGACAGGCCCTGCACCTTGAAGTAGGACTTCAGCCCGGCCAGCAGCCGCGCGCGGTCCAGCTCGCCGCAGGGCTCGGCCTTGAGATCCACGGTGAAGCGCTCCCACGCCGGGACGACTCGGCGGTAGCCGCGCGCACCCTCCACCTCGCGCAGGGCGGTGAAGCGGCACACCCCCGTCAGGGTGATCAGGTAGCGCCCGTCGGCGGTCTCGGCGAAGGTGGTGATCCGGCCCGCGCACCCGGTCTCGTAGACCGAGGGCTCCGCCGCCCGGCTGGCCGGGTTGGTCGGCTGGACCATCCCGATCATGCGGTCGGCCGCCATGGCGTCCTCGACCATGGCAAGGTAGCGCGGCTCGAAGATGTTCAGCGGCAACCGCCCGCGCGGCAGCAGCACGACCCCCGCCAGGGGAAAGATCGGCAGCGTCCGCGGCAGGCGGTCGAAGGGCGGGTCGAACGGGTTCCGGCTCATGCGACGAATATAGAACCGCCCGGGGCGTCGAACAGGAGTCCGCCCCGCCTCAGCTGAACAGAATCGAGGACAGGCGGCGGCGGGTCTGCACCGTCAGCGGATCGGTCGGCCCGAAGGCTTCGAAGAACTTCACAAGCTGCTTGCGCGCCGCCTGCTCGTTCCATTCGCGGTCGCGGCGCACGCTCTCCAGAAGGGCGTTCACCGCCTCCTCGCGCCGGTTGGCGGCGAACAGCGCCAGGGCGAGGTCGATGCGCGCCTGGTGGTCGTCGGGATCGCGCGCGACCCGATCCGCCAGCTCGGGGATCGGGCCGGCGTTGGCGGCCTGCTCGGCCACCTCCAGCGCGCTGCGGACGGTGAGCAGCTCCTTGTCCTTGGCGATGGACTCCGGCGCCTTGTCGAGCATCTGCTTGGCCCGCGCGGTGTCGCCGGTGGCGATCAGGCAGCGGACCACGCCGGCGTAGGCGGCGGCGTTGACGGTCTCCGGGTCGGACTGGAGGATTTCGCCGTAGATCGCCGAGGCGGTCTCGATGTCGCCGGCCTCCAGCGCCTCCTTGGCCTGGGCCAGCGCCTCCTCCAGAAGGTCGCCGACGTCGCCGCCGGCCGCGCCGGCCATCTTGATCAGCTTCTCGACGAAGGCCTTGACCTGCGACTCGGGCAGCGCGCCCATGAAGGCGTCCACCGGCCGGCCCTGGAAAAAGGCGTAGACCGCCGGAATCGACTGCACCCGAAGCTGCGAGGCGATCATCGGGCTCTGGTCGGTGTCGATCTTGACCAGCCGCACCTTGCCCTTGGCCGCCCGCACCACCTTTTCCAGGATCGGGCCGAGCTGCTTGCAGGGGCCGCACCAGGGCGCCCAGAAATCGACGATGACCGGGACCGAGCGCGACGCCTCGATCACGTCGGCCATGAAGGCGCGGTCGCTGCTGTCCTTGATGAGATCGCCGGCGGAAGCGGCACCGGCGGCGGGCTTGGCGGACGGAGTTGAGAACATGGCTTTCACGAATCCCTATGCGATCTTGCCTGATAAATGAGCGCAAGGCGGGCGCGAAGCAAGCTCCGCCTGGCTCATACCCGGTCGCCGAAGGCGACGATCTGGCTCATACCCCCTCGCCGAAGGCGACGATCTGGCTCATGCCCCTTCGCCGAAGGCGACGATGGCCGGCTCGTGCCCGAGAGAGCGCAGGAAGCGCAGCAGGTCGTCCGGCCGAATCGCCGTGGTGCGGTCGTTGACCAGAGGGTGGTAGTTGAGCGGGTCGTGGGCCAGCATGGCCTCCTGAAGGACCACCCGGACCCGCCGTTCGGGGTCGTTGACCAGGGCGAAGGGGGTGACCGAGCCGGGCCGCACCCCCAGGTGGCGCCACAGCCGGTCGGCCGAGGCGAAGGACAGGCGGGCCGAGCCGATGAGCTTGTCGAGCCGGTTCAGCGCGATCTCCGCGTCCTCCAGCGCCACCACCAGCCAGTGCTGGTCCTTCTTGTCCTTCAGGAACAGGTTCTTGCAATGGCCGCCGGGCAGCGCCCCGCGCAACGCCCGGCTCTCCTCCACCGTGTGGAGCGGCGGGTGGTGGTGGGTCACCGTCGCGATGCCGAGCGCCGCCAGGCGCTCCAGGAGCTGCCCGGGGCTCGTCGGCAGCGGCGCCGCGGCCCCGCCGTCGGTGTTCAACACGTTGTCCATGCAGGTTTTTCTACAGCGCCGGGGCCTTTTCGTCCAGCCGTTCGGAAATGGCGAAACATGACGCTTGCATTGCGCCGCGGGATCGCTATAGTCCGCGGCACACTGGCGGACGGCAACGACGACGGTGCGGAGCGCGGGCGTAGCTCAGGGGTAGAGCACAACCTTGCCAAGGTTGGGGTCGAGGGTTCGAATCCCTTCGCCCGCTCCAAAGTCTCCCGGAAGCCCTTCCGGGAAGCCGGCGTCTCGAAGACGCCCATGCACTCAGGATAGCGACGTTTTCAAAAGGCGCCCGGCGAGGCGCCTTTCGGCGTTTCCGGCCCCGCACGGGATGCGGGAGCGCCGGACGCCCGCCGCCGCCGCCTCTTCAGGCGTTGCCCATGGTCTGGGTCAGGGCGCTCAGCAGGACGGGCGGGGTGACCGGCTTGTGCAGGACGCTGATTCCGCTCGCCTCGGCCTCGCGGATGCGCTCGGGGGCGGTGTCGCCGGTGATGATGATGCTGGGGATGACCCGGTGATAGAGGTCGCACAGCTCGCGGATGGCCTCGGTTCCGGTGCGCCCCTCGCGCAGGCGGTAGTCGGCGAGGATCATGTTCGGCGGCCCGGCGCGGGCGGAGAGCAGGCGCACGGCTTCCGCCGCGGAATCCGCGGCGATGACCTCGAAGCCCCAGCCCTGGAGCACGGCGCGCAGGCTGGACAGCACCACCGGCTCGTCGTCGATCAGCACGATCACGCCGCGGCCGGCGCCCTCGGCGACCGGCAGTTCGGTCCGCCGCACCGTCTCGCGCGGGCGGGCCGATGCCTGGATGGGGACCTCGATCCAGAACACCGAGCCGCGGCCGGGCACCGACGTCACCCCGACCCGGTGGCCGAGCAGCCGGCTGAGGCGCTTGACGATGGCGAGCCCGAGGCCGAGCCCCTTCTCGCGGTCGCGCTCGGGGTTGCCGATCTGGGTGAACTCATCGAAGATCTCCTCGATCTGGCCGGTCGGGATGCCGATGCCGGTGTCCCACACCTCGACGCGCAGCGTGCCGCCCAGCCGCCGGCAGCCGACCAGGATGCGGCCGCGCGCGGTGTAGCGCACCGCGTTGTCCACGAGGTTCTGCACCATCCGGCCGAACAGCGCCGGGTCGGTGCGCACCACGATGCTGCTCGGCAGCACGCGCAGGTCGATCCCCTTTGCCGTCGCCAGGGCGCCGTAGTTGACCCGGGTCGTCGCCAGGATGCTGTCGATGGGAAAGATCATCGGCCGCACCGTCACCACCCCGGCGTCGAGCTTGGACACGTCGAGCAGGCTGTCCAGCAGCACCTTCAGCGCGTCGACCGCCAGCTCCATGTCGCGCACCATGCTGCGCGCGGTGCCCGACGGGAGCTGGGCCGACAGGGCGGCGGTGAAGAAGACCAGCGACTGCACCGGCTGGCGCAGGTCATGGCTGGCCGCCGCCAGGAACTTGGTCTTGGCGACGTTGGCCCGCTCCGCCTCGTCCTTGGCCTGGCGCAGGTCGGCATCGGCCTGCTTGCGTTCGGTGATGTCGCGCACGATGCCGGCGAAGATGCGCCGCCCGTCGAGGAAGCCTTCGCCCACCGCCAGATCCATGGGGAAGACGTGGCCGTCCTTGCGCCGGCCCTGCACCTCGCGGCCGATGCCGATGATGCGGGCCTCGTCCGTCTTCAGGTAGCTGTCCAGGTAGCCGTCGTGCCCCTTGCTGTAGGGGGCCGGCATCAGGACGCTGACGTTGCAGCCCAGCACCTCCGCCGCGGCGTAGCCGAAGATGCGTTCCGCCGCCCGGTTGAAGCTCTCGATCCGCCCCCGCTCGTCGATGGTGATGATGCCGTCCACCGCCGCCTCCAGGATGGCGCGGTTCTTCGCCTCGCTGTGGCGCAGGCGCTCCTCCGTCTCCTTGCGGGTGGAGATGTCGCGCACGATCCCGGTGAACACCCGCTCGCCGTCCACCGTCGCCTCGCCGACGGCGAGATCCATCGGAAAGCTGCCGCCGTCCTTGCGCAGCCCCCGGACCTCGCGCCCCTGTCCGATGATGCGCGCCTCGCCGGTGGTGAGGAAATTGTGGAGGTAGCCGTCGTGGGCGGAGCGGTAGGGCTCCGGCATCAGCATGCTGACGTTGCGCCCGACCACCTCCGCCGCCGCGTAGCCGAAGATGCGCTCGGCCGCCGGGTTGAGCGAGCGGACGATCCCCCGCGCGTCGATGACGATGATGCCGTCCACCGTGGCCTTGAGGATCGCCTGGGTGAGCGGCTCGTAGCCACCGGCACGGGGGGCGGCACGGGGGGCGGCACGGGAGGCGGTGCCGGCCGCGTCGCCCCCCCTGCGGGCGGGCGGACGGCGCCCGCGCGCAAACCAGCCGGCCGCGGTGGCCGCGAGGAGCATGGCTGCCGCGGCGAGGACTGCTAAGGCCCCTTCCATCCCGCGACCTTTCGAAAGTCGAAATGATATCCGGTTCCTTGACAATCGGGCACACCCCCCCGGTCCAGCAACCTATCCTAAGGGCATAGCCTTCCGGCCTAAGGGACCGTCCCCACCGCCAGTTGCCTGGGCGCGTGGATCGGTTACCCTCATCCGCACGACGAACAGTCCCCGGGCGCAAGAGCCGGGACGGGGCATCGGGAGGGGCAGGGCGATGGCTCTCAGGGCCGAACAGCTCAAGGACGAGCTGACCGAGGAGGTCGTGCGCCAGGTGCGCGAGCGGCTGGGCCGCAGCCGGGGCGCCGCGGCGGAGCGCTTCGTGCGCCAGTTCTACGACAACGTGCCCCCGGACGACATCGTCCAGGCCCCGGCCGAACAGCTCTACGGCGCGGCGCTCGCCATGTGGCAGTGGGGCCAGGGGCGCGCCCCGGGCCGGGCCAGCCTGCGGGTCTACAACCCGCGCATCGAGGAGCACGGCTGGCAGTCCCACCGCACGGTGGTGGAGATCGTCAACGACGACATGCCCTTCCTCGTCGATTCGGTGACGGCCGAGCTGAACCGCCAGGGCCTGACGGTGCATCTGATCATCCACCCGGTGGTCCGGGTGAGGCGCGACGCCTCGGGCCAGCTGGCCGAGCTGTACGAGCCGGCGGCGGCCCCCTCCGACGCCGTTGCCGAATCCTTCATGCACATCGAGGTCGGCGCGGTGAGCGGCGCCGACGCCCTGGAGAGCGCCCGCGCCGGCCTGGAGCGCGTGCTGGCCGACGTGCGGGCGGCCGTCGCCGACTGGCGGGCGATGCGCGGGCGGGTGCGCGAGGCGATGGACGAGGCCGACGCCGCCGCCGGCGCCGTCCCGCCCGAGGAGGTGGCGGAGGCCAAGGCCTTCCTGCAATGGGTCGACGACGACCATTTCACCTTCCTCGGCTACCGCGAATACCAATTCGAGGGCGGCGGCGACAGCGGCGAGCCGGGGCTGGCGCTCCTGCCCGACAGCGGGCTGGGCATCCTGCGCGACGATTCGGTCACCGTGTTCGACGGGCTGCGCAACTACGCCACCCTGCCGCCGGACGTGCGCGACTTCCTGCGCAACCCGCGCGTCCTGATGGTGACCAAGGGCAACCGGCACTCGCCGGTGCACCGGGCGGTGCCCATGGACGCCATCCTGATCAAGCGCTTCGACGCCGGGGGCCGGATCGTCGGCGAGCGGCTGGTCGCCGGCCTGTTCACCTCGGTCGCCTACAACCGCAGCCCGCGCGAGATCCCCTATCTGCGCCGCAAGGTCGCGGAGGTCATGGACCTCGCCGGCTTCGATCCGATGGGGCACGACGGCAAGGCGCTGCTGCACATCCTGGAAGCCTACCCGCGCGACGAGCTGTTCCAGATCCAGGTGCCGGAGCTGTTCGACATCGCGCTCGGCATCCTGCATCTGCAAGAGCGCCAGCGGCTGGCCCTGTTCGTGCGCAAGGACCCGTTCGAGCGCTTCGCCTCCTGCCTGGTCTACGTGCCGCGCGACCGCTACGACACCAACCTGCGCCGGCGCATCCAGGCCATCCTGGAGACCGCCTTCAACGGGACCTGCGCCAACTTCTACACGCAGCTGGCCGAGAGCGTGCTGGCCCGGCTGCACTTCATCATCACGACCCGGCCCGGCCACGTCCCCGCCGTCGACGTCGCCGACGTCGAGGCGCGGCTGGTGCAGGCGGCCCGCGGCTGGGACGACCATCTGCGCGACGCGCTGGTCGAGGCCCGCGGCGAGGAGGAGGGCGGCGCCCTGTTCCGCCGCTACGCCAGCGCCTTCCCCACCAGCTACCGCGAGCTGTTCTCGGCCGAAAGCGCCGTCCACGACATCGAGCGCATCGAGAGGACGGTCGCCCAGGGCGGCCTCGGCATCAACCTCCACCGCCCGCTGGAGGCCGAGGCCCATGAGCTGCACGTCAAGATCTACCACGAGGGCCGGCCGGTCCCGCTCTCCGACGTGCTGCCGATGCTGGAGCACATGGACCTGAAGGTCATCACCGAGGTGCCCTTCGAGGTCGCCGCCGCCGGCCACGCCGCCCCCGTCTGGATCCACGACTTCACCGCGCGCAGCCAGAACGGCCTGTCCATCGACTGCGCCCAGGTGAAGGAGACCTTCCAGGAGGCGCTCGCCGCGGTGTGGGACGGCCGCATGGAGGACGACGGCTTCAACCGGCTGGTCCTGCGCGCCGGGCTGACCGCGCGCGAGGTGACGGTGCTGCGCGCCTACGCCAAGTACCTGCGCCAGGCCCGCATCGCCTTCGGCCAGGACGTGGTGGAGAGCACGCTGGCCGCCTACCCCGCCATCGCCCGCCGGCTGGTGGCGCTGTTCAAGGCCCGCTTCGACCCGGCCGGCCGCGTCCCCGACGACTCCGCCCATGTGGCGGAGATCGAGCGCGCGCTCGACGGCGTGAAGAACCTGGACGAGGACCGCATCCTGCGGCGCTTCGTCAACCTGATCCGCAGCACGCTGCGCACCAACGCCTACCAGGCGGGTCCCGACGGCAAGCCCAAGCCCTACCTCTCCTTCAAGCTCGACAGCCTCGCCATCGAGGATCTGCCGCTGCCCCGCCCCATGGTGGAGGTGTTCGTCTACAGCCCGCGCATGGAGGGCGTGCACCTGCGCGGCGGCAAGGTGGCCCGCGGCGGCATCCGCTGGTCGGACCGGCGCGAGGACTTCCGCACCGAGATCCTGGGCCTGATGAAGGCGCAGATGGTCAAGAACACGGTCATCGTGCCGGTCGGCTCCAAGGGCGGCTTCGTCGTCAAGCGGCCGCCGCCCGCCGCCGCCGGGCGCGAGGCCCAGCAGGCCGAAGGGGTGGAGTGCTACAGGACGCTGATGCGCGGCCTGCTCGACGTCACCGACAACCTGGACGCCGAGGGCGCCGTGGTGCCGCCGCCGGATCTGGTCCGCCACGACGGCGACGACCCCTATCTGGTCGTCGCCGCCGACAAGGGGACGGCCACCTTCTCCGACATCGCCAACGCCGTCTCGGTCGGCCACGGCTTCTGGCTGGGCGACGCCTTCGCCTCGGGCGGCTCGGCCGGCTACGACCACAAGAAGATGGGCATCACCGCGCGCGGCGCCTGGGAGTCGGTGAAGCGCCACTTCCGCGAGCTGGGGCGCGACATCCAGGCCCAGGACGTCACCGTGGTGGGCGTCGGCGACATGTCCGGCGACGTCTTCGGCAACGGCATGCTGCTGTCCCGCCACATCCGGCTGGTCGGCGCCTTCGACCACCGGCACATCTTCCTCGACCCCGACCCCGACCCGGAGACGTCCTGGCACGAGCGCCGGCGGCTGTTCGACCTGCCCCGCTCGTCCTGGGCCGACTACGACCCCGGCCTGCTGTCCCGGGGCGGCCGGATCTTCGAGCGCACCGCCAAGGCTCTGGAGCTGACGCCCGAGATCCGCGCCCGCTTCGCCATCGACAGGCCCCGCATCACCCCGCAGGACCTCATCCACACCCTGCTCCGGGCCGAGGTGGACCTGCTGTGGTTCGGCGGAATCGGCACCTACGTGAAGGCGTCCGGGGAGAGCAACGGCGAGGTCGGCGACAAGGCCAACGACGCGCTGCGCGTGGACGGCCGCGACCTGCGCGCCCGGGTCGTCGGCGAGGGCGCCAACCTGGGCGTCACCCAGCGCGGCCGCATCGAGGCGGCGCGGGCGGGCGTGCGCCTCAACACCGACGCCATCGACAATTCGGCCGGGGTCGACACCTCCGACCATGAGGTGAACATCAAGATCCTGCTGAACGACGTGGTCGCCCGCGGCGACATGACGCTGAAGCAGCGCGACCAGCTGCTGGCCGCCATGACCGGCGAGGTCGCCGCCCTGGTGCTGGCCGACAATTACCGGCAGAGCCAGGCGCTCAGCGTGGCCCAGGCGCAGGGTCCCGAATCGCTGGAGGCGCAGGCCCGTTTCATCCGCGCGCTGGAGAAGGCGGGGCGGCTGAACCGCGCCATCGAGCATCTGCCCGACGAGGAGGAGCTGGCCTCCCGCCAGGCCGACCGCGAGGGGCTGACCCGGCCGGAGCTGGCGGTTCTGCTCGCCTACGCCAAGATCGCGCTGTACGACGACCTGCTGGCGTCGGACCTGCCGGACGACCCCTTCATGGCCGACGACCTCCTGCGCTATTTCCCCGAGCCGCTGCACGGACCCCACGCCGACGCCATCGCCCGGCACCGGCTGCGCCGCGAGATCGTCGCCACCTCGGTGACCAACAGCCTGGTCAACCGCACCGGCCCGACCTTCGTGAAGGAGATGATGGAGAAGACGGGCATGGGCCCGGCCGACGTCGCCCGCGCCTACACCATCGTGCGCGACGCCTTCGGCCTGCGCTCGCTGTGGACCGGAATCGAGGCGCTGGACAACCGCGTTCCGGCCCTCCTGCAAACCGCCATGATCCTGGAGACCGTGCGGCTGATGGAACGCGCCGTCGCCTGGTTCCTGACGAGCTGCCCGCAGCCGCTGGACATCGCGGCGGAGACCGACGCCTTCCGGCCGGGCATCGAGACCCTGCTGGGCGGGCTCGACGCCTTCCTGGACGCCGAGGAGGCGGAGCGGCTGGCCGCCCGCGCGGCGGCCTACGCCGGGCAGGGGGTCCCGGACGGGCTGGCCCGCCGGGTGGCCGCCCTGCCCGTCCTGGCGGCGGCCCCGGATCTGGTGCGCATCGCCCGGCGCACCAACCGCGACGTGGCGGCGGTGGCGGCGGTCTACTTCATGCTGGGCCGGCGCTTCGGGCTGGAATGGCTGCGCGGCAAGGCGACCGCGGCGAAGGCCGACAACCACTGGCAGAAGCAGGCGGTGGCCGCCCTGCTGGACGACCTGTTCGCGCACCAGACGGCGCTGACGGTGCGGGTTCTGGAGGCGGCCGACGGGCTGCCCGCCGAAGCCCCGGTGGACGGCTGGATCGCCCGCCACCGCGCCGTGGTGGACCGGGTCGAGCAGCTTCTGTCGGAGCTGCGCACCCAGCCCCACATCGACCTCGCCATGCTGGCGGTGGCCAACCGCCAGCTCCGCGGCCTGACGGCGGGATAGGGCGGATCGCGCAAAAGCGGAATCGACCTGGAGCGTGAATCCGCTCGCAGAACAGAAGCCTGGCGTGACGTGCGATTCGGAAGGAACGCGCGGCGCGTCAGGCGCCACGGCGCAGCTTGGGACTGTAGCGGCCGGCGCTTTCCCGCTATGGTGCGCGGCGACCCCGTGCGTTTTGCCGATCCGGAGCCGCCGCGATGACCGATAGCCCGCCCAGCCTGACCGACGCCATCCGCCTGTTCCGGGCGGGCGACCTTGCCGGGGCGGAAGGCGCCTGCCGCGCCCTGCTGGCCGGGGACCCGCACAACGCCCAGGGGCTCCACCTGCTCGGCCTCGTCGCCGCCCACAGCGGCCATCCGGAGGGGGCGCTCGATCTCTTCGAGCGGGCCATCGCCGAATCCCGAACCGACCCGTCCTTCCACAACAGCCGCGGCAGCCTCCTCTTCCAGCTCGGCCGCACGGCCGAGGCGGAGGCGGCCTTCCGCGCCGGCCTCGCCCATGGCGACCGCCTGCCGGAGCTGCACGGCAACCTCGGCAACGCCCTGAAGGCCCTGGGCCGCCCGGAGGAGGCCGAGGCGGCCTTCCGGGCGGCGCTGGCGCTGCGCGCGGACGCGCCGGAGATGCACAATTTCCTGGCCACCACGCTGCGCGAGCTGGGCCGGCTGGAAGAGGCCCAGACCCATTTCGAAACGGCGCTGGGACTCGCCCCCGACTATCTGGAAGCCCGCTACAACCTGGCCGAGCTGCTCGCCACCCGCGGCCGGCTGGAGGAGGCGGCGGCCGCCTTCCGCCAGGTGCTGGCTGCGGCCCCGCGCTTCGTCCCGGCCCAGGTCGGGCTGGCCCACGCGCTGCAAAGCCTCGACCGCGCCGCCGAGGCGGTGGAGGCCATCGAGGCGGCGCGCGCGATCGCCCCCGACCACCCGCTGGTCCAGTTCACGCGGCGGCTGATCCATTCCAACGCGGTCCCCGGCTGGCACCTGCCGATGATCAACGACACCGAGCGCAACGACGCCTACGACGCCGCGCTGCGGCGTGCGGTGCGGCCCGGCGCCCTGGTGCTGGAGATCGGCACCGGCTCCGGCATCGTCGCCATGATGGCCGCGCGCGCCGGCGCCGGGGCGGTGGTGACCTGCGAGGTCAACCCCATCCTCGCCCGCGTCGCCACCGAGACGGTGGCCAGGAACGGCTACGCCGACCGCATCAGCGTGGTGCCCAAGCTGTCGACCCAGCTCACGGTCGGCCCCGGCGGCGACCTGCCGGAGAAGGCCGACGTCTTCGTGTCGGAGCTGATCAACATCGGCATGCTGGCCCCGCGCATGCTGTCGGTGCTGCAACACGCGCGCACCCATCTGGTGAAGCCCGGCGGCGCCGTCATCCCGCGCGCCTCGACCGTCCACGCCATGCTGGTGGAAACGCCGGAGCTGGCCCGCATCAACCCGGTGCGGACCGTCGACGGATTCGACATGTCCGCCTTCGACGTCTTCCGCTCGCCCGGCTACCAGCAGATCGATCTCGCCGCCGACGCCCACATGCCCCTGTCGGCGGACTTCGCCGCGCTGGACTTCGACTTCACCCGCAACATGCCGGAGGAGGGCGAGCGCGAGATCACGGTGGAGGTGACCGCCGAGGGCACCTGCCACGGCATCGCCTTCTGGTTCGACCTCCTCATGGACGAGGAGGTCGTCTACCACTCGGCCAGCCGGGCGCGCACGAACCACTGGAAGCAGGCCATGACCTTCCTGGAAAGCCCGATCCGGGTGCGCGCCGGCGACCGGCTGACGGTGGTCGCCCGCTACGACAACAACCAGATCTCCTTCGGAATCGGCGGCTGATGCGATCCCCGGACCGGCGGCATCACGCCGCCGTGCGCCGTTCCGGGAACAGGCCGAGCAGCCCGTCGCGGCTCGCCGGGCACAGGCCGCGCTCCGTCACCAGGCCGCTCACCAGCCGGGCCGGCGTCACGTCGAAGGCGGGGTTGGCGACGGGGCTGCCGGCCGGGGTGACGCGGACCGTCTCGACCCGCCCGTCGGCGGTGAGCCCGGTCAGCGCGCTGACCTCGGCGCCGTCGCGCTCCTCGATGGGGATGTCCCTGACGCCGTCCTCCAGACCCCAGTCGATGGTCGGCGAGGGCAGCGCCACGTAGAAGGGCACGCCGTTGTCGCGGGCGGCCAGCGCCTTCAGGTAGGTGCCGATCTTGTTGCAGACGTCGCCGGTCGCCGTCGTGCGGTCGGTGCCGACGATGCAGAGATCGACCTTGCCGTGCTGCATCAGGTGGCCGCCTGCGTTGTCGACGATGACGGTGTGCGGCACCCCGTGGCGGTTCAGCTCCCAGGCGGTCAGGCCGGCGCCCTGGTTGCGCGGGCGCGTCTCGTCCACCCAGACGTGGAGCGGGATGCCCTCCTCGAAGGCGACGTAGACCGGCGCGAGGGCGGTGCCCCAATCCACCGTGGCGAGCCAGCCGGCGTTGCAGTGGGTCAGCAGGTTGACCGGCTGGCCGGGCGCCTTGCCTGCGGCAGCCCGGCGGATGAGGGCGGCGCCGTGCACGCCGATGGCGCGGTTGATGGCAACGTCCTCGTCGGCGATGGCGGCGGCCTCGGCGTAGGCGGCGGCGACCCGCCCGCCCTCCGGCAGGGGGGCCAGGCGCCGGCGCATGCGCTCCAGCGCCCAGCGCAGGTTGACCGCGGTCGGGCGGGTGGCGAGCAGCACCGCGCAGGCCCTCTCCAGCCCGCCGTCGGAGGGGTCGGCGCGCAGGGCCAGCGCCACGCCGTAGGCCGCGGCGGCGCCGATCAGGGGGGCGCCGCGCACCTGCATGGCGCGGATGGCGTGCGCGGCCTCGTCGAGGCCCGTCAGGCGCACGACGTCGAAGGCGTGGGGCAGCCTGGTCTGGTCGATGATCTCCACCGACCATCCGTCCGCCGCCGGCCAGATGGTCCGGTAGGCGACCCCGTCGATCCTCATGAGCCGTCCTCCCCGTGCAATGCGCCCTCGTCCCGAGGGGCTGTGATCCCGCCCTCGTCCCGTGGGACTGTGATCCCGCCCTCGTCCCGAGGGACCGTGTTCCCGCCCTCGTCCCGAGGGACAATAGAAGGTGGCGGGTGGCGGTTCAACGGGCGTACCTTCGGAACCTTGCCGCATCCGGCCATGTTGGCTTCGCCGGCCTGTTCCCCACGATGCCGCCCCCATGCCCCTGCGCGCCCTTCGCTCCCATCCCTTTCCGCTGTTCCGTCTGCCTGGGCTGGTGCTGGTGGCCCTGGCCTGCGCCGTCGCCCTGACGCTGACGGTCGGGTTGTCGGTCCTGTTCGCCTGGCGCGACCGCGACGCCTCCTTCCGGGAGGCCGCCAGCCTCGCCGGCAACGTCAGCCTGCTGGTGGCCGAGCACGCCGCCCGGCTGCTCGAGACCGGCGACATCATCCTGAAGCAGGCGGCGCTGGCCGGGGCGGCGGGTGGCCGGGACGATTGGGAGCGCCTGTCGGCCCTGGCCGGGAGCAGCGCCCATCTGATGTCGGTGTGGCTGACCGACGCCGAAGGCCGGGCGGTCCGGGACACCCTTCCCCTCCCCGCCGCCCGTCTCGACGAGGCCGGCCGCGCCGCCCTCCAGGCCCACCGGGAGGGGTGGAACGGGCTGCTGGTCAGCCGGTTCGATGGCGGCGGCGGGCCGCTGATCCTGCTGTCGCGCCCGCTCGCCGCGGCGCCGGGAGAGATCCGGGGGGCCGCCGTGGCCGCCCTCCCCCCGCGCCCCTTCAGCGACGTCTACCGCGCCTTCGACATCGGCTACGCGCGCACCATCACGCTGCGGACGGCGGGCGGCCGCGTCCTCCTGCGCGAAAGCGAGGGTGGCAACGGCGCCGCCACGCCGCCGGAGGAAGCGATCACGGTGCGGCGCCCGGTCGAAGGAACCGATCTGGTGGCCGAGGTGGCCATCCCGATCTCCAGCGTGCTCGCCCACTGGCATCGGCGGCTGTGGGCCTACGCCGCCTATGCGCTGGCCGCGACGGCCGCCATCGTGGTCATCGGCGGGCTCGCCCTCGAACGCAGCCGGCGCGAGCGCAAGGCCGAGGAGGCGCTCCAGCACGCCTACGACACGCTGGAGGAGAACGTGCACCGGCGCACCGCCGAGCTGGAGCAGGCCAACGCCCAGCTCGCCGCCGCCCTGGCCGACAAGGAGGTGCTGCTGAAGGAGGTTCAGCACCGGGTGAAGAACAACCTCCAGGTCATCTCCAGCCTGCTGCGCCTGCAAGCCGGCCGGATCGACGAGCGGGCCCGCCGCGGCTTCGATCAGAGCCTGCGCCGCATCCAGTCCATGAGCCTCCTGCACGAGCTGCTCTACCGCTCCGACCAGCCGGCGCGGATCAACCTTGCCGCCTATCTGCGCCAGCTCGGCGACGGGCTGGTCCGCTCCGGGAACCCCACCGGGGCGCGGCTGGCCATCGAGGCCGAGGACTGGACGGTGGACGTCGACCAGGCGACCCCGCTGGCCCTGATCGCCAGCGAGCTGCTGTCCAACGCCCTGCTCCACGCCTTCCCGGACGGACACCCCGGCACGGTCACGCTGGAGTTGCGGCGGGAGGCGGGGGGCATGCGGATGAGCGTGCGCGACGACGGCGTCGGCCTCCCCGCCGACCTGCCCGGGCCGCAGCGCCGCAAGGGCGGGCTGGGGCTGGTCCTGGTCCAGGCGCTGGCCCAGCAGGCCGGGGCCGTCCTGCGCATCGACCGCGACCGCGGCACCGCCTTCGTGCTGACCATCCCCACCGCCGGCGGGCGCCGGTCGCAGGCGGCCTGACGCCGGTGTCGGGACAGAGCGGCCGGGAGGCCGCTGGTGGGATCAGGGCGGCCGGGAGGCCGCTGGTGGGATCAGGGCCGTGCCGGCGGGCAGAGGCGCAGATAGACCAGCGCCGCGGCCAGCGCGCTGGCGTAGGCGTCGCCGCCGCCGCGCACCGGCAGGTCGAGATCGCGGACGATGCTGTCGAGCCGCAGGTCGACGGCGTTCTTGCCCGGAATCTTGGTCTTGCGGTCGTAATAGAGGCTGGACACCTCGATCCGCGCGTTGGGCAGCGGAATGCCGATCATCGGCTGCACGAAACGGTCGAGCATCGCCACCGTGAAATCCAGGTAGTAGCCCACCAGCGGCCGGTTGCCGATGAAGTGCAGGAGGCGCCCGATCGCCGGCTCCGCCGGCTCGGTCGGCCAGAAGGACAGGACGAGGTGGCGGCTGGTCAGGATCCGGGGACCCCGGATGCGCACGGCGGCGACGGTCCGCAGGTCGGCCTTGGGCTGGTCGTAGGAGGTCGCCTCGCAATGGATCGCCACCCGCTCGCCCGTGTCCTCCTCGGACAGCAGGAAGGCGTATTCGGGATCGGTCAGCGACGGCGCCTTGGCGCGGGCGGTGAAGTCGATCGGCATCCCCGGCCCCTCAGCGGTTCAGGTGGAAATGGTAGGCGATGAACTCCTTGAACGTCTTCACCAGGGCCAGGCAGTCCTTGAACTGGTCCCGTTCGAGCTTGCCCAACTCCTCCGGCCGCACGAGATTGTCGGTCTGGGTGCCGGCGGTGGTGGTGTCGACCCGCGCCTTCAGCCGCAGCGTTGACAGGAAGGAGAAGGCCTCCGCCAGCTCGCCCGCGAAGGCGCGGTCGAGCACGCCCTTGTCGGCCAGCGCCCAGATGCGCTCGGTCGTGTTGGTCTGCGTCATGTGCCGCTCCAGCGCCAGCGCGCGGATGCCGTGCACGAGGGGGAAGATGCCGGCCTTCTTGATGTCCACCGGCTCGCCGCGCCGCCGCTCGAACAGGCCGCCGAACAGGCCGGTCGGGGTGTCGAAGGCCAGCGTCGGGCGCGCGAAGGCGGAGAAGAACATCTGGTTGTCCTGGAGCCGGTCGAGCAGATAGCCCTTCGCCTCCTCCAGCAGGGCGGCGTCGCCGGCCACCGCTGCGGCGTCGTAGAAGATGGCGAGGTTCATCTGCGCCGCCTCGTCCGGCCGGTGAATCCAGTGGAAGAGCGCGTCCTTGTAGCCGGCCAGCGGGCGCGTCCAGTCCGGGTTCGACACCATGATCCGGCCGGGGCACGGCGGGTAGCCGAAATCCACCAGATGGTTCGTGAAGGCTGCGGTGACCTCGGCCAGCGCCGGGCATTCGTAGCCGTCGCGCAGGATCAGGCCGTTGTCCTGGTCGGTCTTGAGGAGCTGCTCGCCGCGCCCCTCGCTGCCCATGACGATCAGGCAGGCGTTGGCCAGCAGATCCGGCGGGGCCAGCAGCTCGAACAGCTTGCGGAAGATCTTGCGGTTCAGCTCGGTCACGAGGTCGGCGATGAAGGGCACCTTCACGCCGGTTCCGTGCAGGGTGCGGATCAGCCCCAGTATGTCGTGGCTGGCCTGGCGCAGCTCCTCGGGGTTGCAGGCGTGCTCGACCTGGAGCGTGATCACCTGGGAATGGTTGGAGAGGACGGCCAGCAGGTCGATCTGCTCCAGCACGCCCACCACCGCCCCCTGCTCGGTGACGACCACGCGGCGCACCGAATGCTTGGTCATCAGGATCAGGGCGTTGAACAGCAGGTCGTCGCGGTCCAGCGTCAGAAGCGCGTAGCGCGCCAGCGGCCCGACCGGCGATTCGACGGGACGGCCGTCCAGCACCACCAGGTCGCGCAGGTCGGTGCCGGTCAGGATGCCGATGCGCCCGCCCCTGGCCGGGTCGCCGTCGCGCACCAGCACGCTGCTGATCTGGTTCTGGCGCATCGCCAGGGCGGCGTCGTACAGGCTGGCGCCGGCCTCCACGAAGACGGCCGGATGCAGGTAGGCCTGGCGGATGCGGGCCATGGTCAGCGCCGCCATCTCGCGGTTGGAGCGCTCGCCGGCCAGGGCGCGGAGCTTGTCGGCGAAGTCCTGGCAGATGATGTCGCCGAAGGCCGCGTTGTCGCGCGCCAGCTCGACCAGGATCTGGCGCGGGATCAGATGGCAGATGGTGTCCTCCGCCGCGACGAAGCTGCGCCCCGGGTTGCTGCCGAACAGCGCCTTCATGTCGAAGCTGTCGTGCGCCCCGTAGACCGCTGCCACCTCCCCCGCCTGGCGCTCGTGCACCAGCCCCTGGATGATCACGAACAGGGCGTCGGCCGGCTCGTCCTGGCCCAGGATCACGCTGTCCCTGGCGAAGACGCCGAGATCAAGGGACTGTTCCAGGCGCTGCTGTTCGGCCGGGCTCAGCCGGTCGAAGGGAGGAACGGCGAAATCGAAGGCGTCGGACAAGACCCGCTCCGCTGGAACGACGGAAAAAGAGAGCGCCCCAAGACCGGGTCTTGGGGCGCTGCAAAGATTACACCAGCTCCGCTGGGCGCGGAAGACAGGTGCGACCATTCGTTAGTGGGCCGAAGCGCCTTCCGCACCCAGGCCGGTCTGGGACCGGATGTACTGGGCCTCGAACGAGCGGCGCTCGTCCTGGGCCGTCTGGCTGTTGTCGGTGATCGAGAAGAACCAGATGGCGATGAAGGACAGCGGGATCGTGAAGACGCCCGGGTTGTCGTACGGGAAGATGGCGGCCGGGTTGCCCAGCACCGACTTCCACACGGTCGGACCCAGCACCAGCAGCGTGACCGACGAGATCAGGCCGAGCCAGCCGCCGATGAGCGCGCCGCGGGTGGTCATCTTGCCCCAGAACATCGACATCAGCAGGATCGGGAAGTTCGCCGAGGCCGCGATGACGAAGGCGAGGCCGACCATGAAGGCCACGTTCTGGTTCTCGAAGGCGATGCCGAGGAAGATCGAGACGATGCCGATGATCACGGTGGTGATCTTCGACACGCGGATCTCGTCACGCTCCGACGCGCGGCCGTGGGCGATGACCGAGGCGTACAGGTCGTGCGACACCGCCGAGGCGCCGGCCAGCGTCAGGCCGGCGACCACCGCCAGGATGGTGGCGAAGGCGACCGCCGAGATGAAGCCGAAGAACAGGTTGCCGCCGACCGCGTGGGCGGTGTGGATGGCCGCCATGTTCGAGCCGCCGATGATGTCGGCCGGGTTGGCCAGCGTGCCGGGCGCCGGGGCCGCCTTGAGGAACGGATAGGCGCCGCTGGCGTCCGGAGCCAGCAGGAGCACGATGGCGCCGAAGCCGATGATGAAGGTCAGGATGTAGAAGTAGCCGATGAAGCCGGTCGCGTAGAACACCGACTTGCGGGCTTCCTTGGCGTCCGACACCGTGAAGAAGCGCATCAGGATGTGCG
>JAEZHQ010000578.1 GCA_023416455.1 Pseudomonadota bacterium
TGCCGGCGCGGGCCGGGCCGGCCTCGGGGGCGTTGCGCTGGCGGTGGAAGGCCCGGCGCCGCTCCCGGCGCAGCAGCGCGGCGTGGCGCAGCTCCTCCTGCGCCAGCGCCTCGGCGTGGCCGCGCACGGCGCCGCCGCCGGCGGTCTCCGTCCGGGCGGCGATGTAGCTGTAGAAGGCGAAGGCGCGCTGCTCGTTCAGCACGGCCAGGGACAGCGCCTGGTAGGGGGTGAGGCGCGTGCGTTCGCTCAGCGCCTCCCAGGAGGCGGCGATCTCCGGCGGCAGGCGCCACACGAAGGTGGGGGCGTCGGGCGCCGGCAGCCCGGCCCCGCGCGCCCAGCCGTCCACCGCCGCGGCATGCTGCCGCTCCTCGGCCGCCAGGCTGCGGAAGATGGCGGCGGTGTCGGCCTCGCCGCGATGCTCCATCAGGCGGGCGAGCTGGTCGTAGCGGCGCACCGCCTCCTCCTCCAGGGCCAGCGCGATGCCCAGCAGGTCGCCCAGCGTCTCCACCGGGCCTTGGGGTTCATGGTGCAGCAGCGGCATGGCTCGTCGCCTCCCTCGATGCGCGCCGGCGGCGGCTCCGCCCGGACGGCGGTTGCCGGCGACCGCGGCCCCATCATGCGCCACCCGTCTCCCGGCGGCTTGACAATGGTCAAGTTCCGCCTGGCCGTTTTGCGCTCTCATGATCCCGTTGGCGCGATCCGGACCACCTCCGTCGAGGCTGGACCGGCGGTGGAGCCGGAAAACAGATCGGTGTGGCCGGGACGATGTTCGCAATCATGGGAACGCTGCGCGCGGCGGTCGTCGGGCTGATCGCGCTGCTCGCCGGAACGGCCGGGGCGGACGCCGCCGAGGCGGCGCTGGCCCGCTATCTGGGCCAGGTCCGGCCGGCCGATCTGGTGGCCGGGGCCGACCGCTTCGGCGCGGTGGCGCCGGACGCCCCGGTGGCGCCGGTCTACAAGGGCGCGGCGCTGCTCGGCCACGCCTACCTGACCTCGGACTTCGTCAACACCACCGGTTATTCGGGCCGCCCCATCGATGTGCTGGTCGGGCTGACGCCGGACGGCACGGTCGCCGGCGCCCGGCTGATGGACCACCACGAGCCCATCGTCCTGATCGGCATCCCGCCCGCCCGCATCACCGCCTTCATCGACGGCTACGTCGGCAAGAACGTGCTGGAGCTGACCTCCCGCAGCGCCGCCAGCCCGCCGGTGGACATCGTGTCCGGCGCCACCGTCACGGTGATGGTGATCGGCGATTCCATCGTCCGTTCGGGCCGCAAGGTGATGCAGGCGCTGGGCGCCGCCGCCGCGGACGCCGCACCGGCCGCGACCCGGAGCCTGGACCTCTCCCGGACCGGGGTGGAGGACTGGGAAACCCTGGTCGGCGACGGCTCGGTCCGCCGCCTGTCCCTGACGGTGGGCGACGTGAACGCCGCCTTCGAGCGCACCGGCAAGGCCGAGGCCATCGCCCGTCCCGAACCCGGCGATCCCGGCGAGCGCTTCATCGACCTCTACGCCGGCCTCGCCACCATCCCCACGGTCGGCCGCTCGCTGCTCGGCGACGCCGAGTACGAGGCGCTGGCCCGGCGCCTGAAGCCCGGCCAGCACGCCATCGTCGTGGCGGGGCAGGGGCGCTATTCGTTCAAGGGCTCGGGCTACGTGCGCGGCGGCATCTTCGACCGCATCGAGCTGGTGCAGACGGAAGGCTCGGTCCGCTTCCGCGACAAGGGGCACAGGCGGCTGGCCGGCGTGGCGGCGGCGGGCGCGCCGGACTTCGACGAGGTCGGCCTCTTCATCCTGCCCGAGGGCTCGGCCTTCGATCCCGCCGAACCGTGGCGCCTCAGCCTGCTCGTGCAGCGGGCGACCGCCGCGCTGGACAAGGCTTTCGTGAGCTTCGAGCTGGGCTACCAGCCGCCGGAGAAGTTCCTCCGGGTCGAGCCCGCCGCTCCCGCCGCGACCGCCGCGACCGCCGCTTCCGCCGCAGCCGCCGCGGCCGGGCCGGAGGAGGAGGCCGAGATCCCGCTGTGGCGGCGCGTCTGGGAGAACCGGCTGGCCGACATCGCCGTGCTGAGCCTGGCCATCGGCCTGCTGACCGGCGTCTTCTTCTTCCAGGACCAGCTGGTGCGGCGGCCCGCGCTCTACCAGCGGGTGCGCTTCGGCTTCCTCCTGTTCTCGCTGCTGTGGCTCGGCTGGTACGCGACGGCGCAGCTTTCGGTCGTCAACGTGCTGACCTTCGCCAACGCGCTGCGCACCGATTTCCGCTGGGATTATTTCCTGATGGACCCGCTGGTGTTCATCCTGTGGTTCTCGGTGGCGGCGTCGCTTCTGTTCTGGGGGCGGGGCGCCTTCTGCGGCTGGCTGTGCCCGTTCGGCGCGCTTCAGGAACTGGCGGCCAAGGGCGCCCGCCGGCTCGGCATCCGCCAGATCCAGGTGCCCTTCGGCCTGCACCAGCGGCTGTGGCCGATCAAGTACATGATCTTCCTGCTGCTGTTCGGCCTGTCGCTCTATTCGCTGGCGGCGGCCGAGAGGGCGGCCGAGGTCGAGCCCTTCAAGACCGCCATCGTCCTGCGTTTCCTGCGCGAGTGGTGGTTCGTCCTGTTCGCCGTGGCGCTGATCGCCGCCGGCCTGTTCATCGAGCGCTTCTTCTGCCGCTACCTGTGCCCGCTGGGCGCGGCGCTGGCCATCCCCGGCCGGATGCGGATGTTCGACTGGCTGAAGCGCTACAAGGAATGCGGCAATCCCTGCCGGCGCTGCGCCAACGAATGCCCGGTCCAGGCGATCCACCCCGACGGGTCGATCAACCCCAACGAATGCATCCAGTGCCTCCACTGCCAGCTGCTCTACCACCATGACCGCCTGTGCCCGGTCATGATCCAGAAGCGCCTGAAGCGGGAGCGCCGCGACGCCACCACAACCGCCGGCCCGCTTGCCGGGGCACCGCCCCGCGCCGCCGCGCCGGTCTCCGATCCTGCCGCCGGGCGCCTGTCCGCCCGGCCGGAAGGAGCATGACCCGGAGGACGGGTCCATCAAGCCCCCGGACCCAAGGGGGCCACCGAAGGAGCAGAGCATGTCGAACGAGAAGGCGATGGAGGCGGGCGTCAACCGCCGCGAGCTTCTGGGCGGAACGGCCAAGGTGGCGGCGCTGGCCGGCCTTGCCGGGGCCGTCGGCGGCGGTGCGGCGACGGGGATGGCCGGCGGTGCGCTGTTCGGCGCGGCCCCGGCGCAGGCGGCCACCGCGGCCCCGGGCAAGCAGGCGGCCGAGGTGAAGCCGGGCGACCTCGACGAGTATTACGTCTTCCATTCCGGCGGGCAGTCGGGCGAGGTCCGCATCATGGGCGCGCCCTCCATGCGCGAGCTGATGCGCATCCCGGTCTTCAACCGCTGCTCGGCCACCGGCTGGGGCCAGACCAACGAGAGCCTCAGGATCCTCACCGAGAACCTGCTGCCCGAGACCAGGGAGTTCCTGGCCAGCCGCGGCGGCAACTGGCTGAACGGCGACCTGCACCACCCGCACATGTCCTTCACCGACGGCACCTACGACGGCCGCTACATCTTCGTGAACGACAAGGCGAACACCCGCGTGGCGCGCATCCGCTGCGACGTCATGAAGGTCGACACCGTCATCGAGATCCCGAACGCCTCGGCCATCCACGGCCTGCGCCTCCAGAAGTTCCCGCGCACCGGCTACGTCTTCTGCAACGGCGAGCAGCGCGTGCCGACGCCCAACGACGGCAAGATCCTGACCGACACCAAGGCGTACAAGTCGCACTTCACCGCCATCGACGGCGACACCATGAAGGTCGCCTGGCAGGTCTGGGTCGACGGCAACCTCGACAACACGGACGCCGACTATCAGGGCAAGTACGTGATGGCGACCTGCTACAACTCCGAAGAGGGGGTGACGGCGGCGGAGATGACCGCCAACGAGCAGGACTGGGTCGTCGTCTTCAACGTCAAGCGGATCGAGGAGGCGGTGAAGGCCGGCAAGGTCCAGATGGTGCGGGGCGTCCCCGTGGTCGACGGCCGCCACGGCACCCCCTACACCCGCTACATCCCGATCCCCAACAGCCCGCACGGATGCAACACCGCCCCCGACGGCATCCACGTCACGGTGGCCGGCAAGCTGTCGCCGACCGTCACGGTGCTGGACACGCGCCTGTTCGACGACCTGTTCGACGACAAGATCAAGCCGCGCGACGTCGTCGTCGCCGAACCGCAGCTCGGCCTCGGGCCTCTGCACACCGCCTATGACGGCCGGGGCAACGCCTACACCACCCTGTTCCTCGACAGCCAGGTGGTGAAATGGAACATCGACAAGGCCAGGCGCGCCTACAAGGGCGAGAAGGTCGATCCGATCATCCAGAAGCTGGACGTGCACTACCAGCCGGGCCACCTGCATTCCTCCATGGGCCAGACCAAGGAGGCCGACGGCAAGTGGCTGATGGTGCTGAACAAGTTCTCCAAGGACCGGTTCCTCAACGTCGGCCCGCTGAAGCCGGAGAACGACCAGCTCTTCGACATCTCGGGCGACATGATGCGGCTGGTCCATGACGGCCCGACCTTCGCCGAGCCGCACGACACCCTGATCGTCCACCGCTCCAAGGTGAACCCGCACTCCACCTACAGCCGCGACGACCCGTCGTGGGAAGAGGCGCGCCAGCAGGCCAGGAAGGACGGCGTGGTGCTGGAGGACGACGCCAAGGTCGTCCGCGACGGCGACAAGGTCCGCGTCTACATGTGGAGCCGGGCACCGGCCTACGGCCTGGACGAGTTCACGGTGAAGCAGGGCGACGAGGTGACCGTCTACGTCACCAACCTGGACGACGTGGACGACCTGACGCACGGCTTCACCCTGACCAACTACGGCATCGCCATGGAGATCGGCCCGCTGGCGACCGCCTCGGTCACCTTCAGGGCCGACCGGCCGGGAGTCTACTGGTACTACTGCCAGTGGTTCTGCCACGCCCTGCACATGGAAATGGCCGGCCGCATGATCGTCGAGCCGCGCAGCGCCTGAGCCCCCGCCCGCCCGTCCGCCCGTCCCCCGGCCACGGCCGGGGGCGGGTGCGGCCCCTCCTTCCCCGGCACCGCAGGGATCCCCGCCATGACCCGCCGCCCCACGCTCCTCCTCGCCGCCGCCACGCTCGCCCTGATGGGGCCGGCCGCCGGGACGGCGCGCGCGGCCACCGTGACGGTGGCGCCGGGCGCGCTGGAGGGGGCACTCGCCGCCGCGGCGGCGGGTGACACGCTCCTGCTCGCGCCCGGCGTCCATCCCGGCCCGGTGACGGTGCGGGTGCCGGTCACGCTCCAGGGGCAGCCGGGCGCGGTCGTCGACGGGCGGGGCCAGCGCAGCGTGCTGACCGTCACCGTCCCCGACGTCACCGTCCGGGGCCTGGAGATCCGCAACTCCGGCATCAGCCTGTTCGACCAGCACGCCGGCGTCTTCCTCGGCAAGGAGGCGCACCGCGCGGTGATCGAGGACAACCGCCTGCGCGACAACCTCATCGGCGTCTATGTCTGGGGCGCCCAGGACGCCATGGTCCGCCGCAACGACGTGGCCGGCCGCACCGACCTGCGCGTGTCGGAACGCGGCAACGGCATCCAGCTGTGGAACGCGCCGGGAACCAAGGTGCTGGACAACACGGTGCGCGACGGCCGCGACGGCATCTTCACCACCACCTCGAAACGGAACCTGTTCGCCGGGAACCGCTTCGAGCGCGTCCGCTTCGCCGTCCATTATATGTATACAAATGATTCCGAGGTGTCGGGCAACCTGTCGGTCGGCAACCATGTCGGCTACGCGATCATGTATTCGAACAACCTGGTGATCCGGAACAACCGGTCCCAGGGCGACCGGGAACACGGGTTCCTGCTGAACTACGCCAACAGCGCGCTGATCGAGGGCAACAGCGTCGCCGGCCGCTTCACGCAGGAGACGGACGAGCCGGCGGAGGCCGTCGCCGACAAGGACATGCCCCGCGACACCGACGCGGCGGATGGCGGCCGGCGGTTCGGCACCGGGAAATGCGTCTTCATCTACAACGCCAACAAGAACCGGCTGACCGGCAACCGTTTCGAGGGCTGCGGGATCGGCGTCCACTTCACCGCGGGATCGGAGCGCAACGTCCTGACCGGCAACGCCTTCATCGGCAACCGCACGCAGGTGAAGTATGTCGGCACCCGCTTCCTGGACTGGTCGGAGAAGGGGCGCGGCAACCACTGGTCCGACAACGCCGCCTTCGACCTGAACGGCGACGGCATCGCCGACGAGGCGTACCGGCCCAACGACGTGATCGACCGCGTCATGTGGGCCTACCCCTCGGCCAAGCTGCTGATGAACAGCCCCGGCGTCCAGGTGATCCGCTGGGCGCAGAAGCAGTTCCCGGCCCTGCATCCGGGCGGGGTGATCGACAGCGCCCCGCTCATGAACCCGCCCCCCGTTTCCGGCGCCGCGGCCGGGAGGAGCTGACCGATGACCGACGAACCGACGATCCGCGTGGAGGGCGTCTCCAAGCGCTACGGCGACGCCTACGCCGTGCGCGCGGTGGACCTGGCGCTTGCCCCCGGGGAATGCGTGGCGATGGTCGGCCACAACGGCGCCGGCAAAAGCTCGCTGATCAAGCTGATGCTCGGTCTGACCACGCCGACCGGGGGCCGCATCCGCGTGCTGGGCGGCGATCCCGCCGGCAACGGCGCCCCGCGCATCCGCCGGCAGGTGGGGTTCCTGCCGGAGAACGTGGCCTTCCACCCCGCCATGACCGGCCGGGAGACGCTGGACTTCTACGCCCGCCTGAAGGGCGTCGCACCGAAGGGAAACCCCGCCCTGTTCGAGCGCGTCGGGCTGGACGCCGCCGCCGCCGGGCGCCGCGTCGGCACCTATTCCAAGGGCATGCGCCAGCGCCTGGCGCTGGCCCAGGCGCTGCTGGGCGCGCCGAGGCTGCTGTTCCTGGACGAGCCGACCACCGGCCTCGACCCGGCTTTGCGGCAGAGCTTCTACGCCATCGTCGGGGAGCTGCGCGACCGCGGCGCCACCGTCCTGCTGTGCAGCCACGCCCTGACCGAGCTGGAGGGGCAGGCCGACCGCGTCGTCGTCATGAACCGCGGGCGCAAGGTGGCCGACGGCTCGCTGGCCACGCTGCGCAGCCTGGCCCGGCTGCCGGTGCGCATCCGCCTGACCCTGCCCGCCGGCGCCCCCGGCGGGGCGGGGCCGGAGGAGGCCGCCGACGGGCTGGCCCGCTGGGTGGGGCCGGAGGCGGCGCTGACCCGGCTGGCCGGCGGCGTGGTGGAGCTGGCCTGCGCCAACGACGACAAGGTCGCGCTGGTCCGCCGCATCGCCTGCGACGGCCCGCCCGTCGCCGACATCGAGATCGTCCAGCCCAGCCTGGACGAGATGTACGCCCACTTCCTGCGCCGGGAGGCCGCGGAATGAACACGCTTTGGATCATCGCCGCCAAGGAGCTGCGCGACGGCCTGCGCAACCGCTGGGTCGTCGCCACCACCCTGCTGATGGCGGCGCTGGCGCTGACCATGAGCTTCCTGGGTGCCGCACCGACCGGGACGGTCGGCGTCGGTCCGGTGGAGGTCACCATCGTCAGCCTGTCGAGCCTGACCATCTTCCTTCTGCCGCTGATCGCGCTCCTGCTGTCCTTCGACGCGGTGGTGGGGGAGATCGACCGCGGCACCATGACCCTCCTGCTGTCCTACCCGGTGGCGCGCTGGCAGGTGCTGCTCGGCAAGTTCCTGGGGCACGCAGCGATCATCGCGGTGGCGACCGTGCTCGGCTACGGCGCCGCCGGCGTGGCGCTGGCCATGGGCGAGGTTCCGGTGGAGCCCGAAAGCTGGCGCGCCTTCGCCGCCATGATCGGGTCGAGCGTCCTGCTCGGCGCCGCCTTCACGGCGCTCGGCTATCTCGCCTCGACGCTGGTGCGCGACCGCGGTACGGCGGCCGGCATCGCGGTGGCGATCTGGCTCGCCTTCGTCCTGCTCTACGACATGGGCCTGCTCGGCCTGCTGGTCGCCGACGGCGGCCGGACGCTGGATGCCGACCTGCTGAACTGGCTTCTGCTCGCCAACCCGGCGGACACCTACCGCCTGTTCAACCTGACCGGCTTCAGGAACGTCAGCCTCTTCGCCGGCACCGCCGGGCTCGCCGCCCACGCCCAATTCTCCGCGCCCGTGCTGCTCGCCGTGCTCGCCGCCTGGGTGGTGGCGCCGCTGGCGCTGGCCGCGGCGCTCTTTTCGAGGAAGCAGATCTGATGCGCACCGCCGTCAAAGCCCTGCTGCTCGGCGCCGTCCTGCTGCTGCCGCTCGGCGCCTGCCGGGAGGACCGCGCCGGGGCCGCCCCGCCGCCGCCCGCCGCCATCACCGCCGACGCCACCGGCCGTTACTGCGGCATGAACCTGCACGACCACCCCGGCCCCAAGGGGCAGGTGCTGGTGAAGGGGGAGGAGCGGCCCATCTGGCTGTCCTCGGTCCGCGACACCTTCGCCTTCACCATGCTGCCGGAGGAGCCGAAGGACATCGGCGCCATCTACGTCACCGACATGACGGGGGCGGCCGACCCCCGCCGGCCCGACCTGTCGGCCTGGGTCGAGGCGCGCCGGGCCTGGTACGTGCTGGACAGCGGCCTGACCGGCGGCATGGGGGCGGCGGAGCCCTTCCCCTTCGCCGAGGAGGGCGCGGCCCGCGCCTTCGCCGCCGCCCACGGCGGCACGGTCCGGCGCTTCGCCGAGGTGACCGACGCCGACATCCTGACGCCGCCGGAGGCGGGCGACGCGGCCGTTCCGCCGGCGCCGGGCGATGACGGCCATGGCGGCGATCACGGTGGCGGCTATGGTGGCGGCTATGGTGGCGGCCATGCCGCGCACGGCGCGGCGGCGGCGCCATGAGCGCGCCCGCGGGCGCGGCCCCCACC
>JAEZHQ010000613.1 GCA_023416455.1 Pseudomonadota bacterium
GGCCGGCGCGCCGGCGGAGCCCGGCGGCATGGTCTTCGGGCCGGCCTGGACCGGAGCGGCTGCGCCATGAGCCGGCGCGGAACCGACCGACTTGGAAACGGCCGGCCAGGAACCGACCGGCATTGGGCGCCCGGCCGGCCGGGCGCCGCCCCCGGGGCCGCGGGCGCCCCCTCTCCCCTCCCCATCCTCGGCAGGCAGCCATGAACCAGTTGACCATGTCCCTGAGCCTGGACGGCATCGGCCATGACTTCGGCGTGATCGGCTTCGACGGCGAGGAGTCGCTGTTCGGGGACTACGCCTTCTCCGTCTACATCGCCTCACCCGACCACACGCTCGACCTGCGCGGCTTCGCCGGGACGCCGATCACCCTGACCGTGGAGGCGGAGTCCCTGCCCCCGCGCCACTTCAGCGGCGTGGTGCTGTCGGCCACCTTCCTCGGCACCAACCCGCGCTACGCCTTCTACTGCTTCAAGATGGTGCCCGGCTTCAGCCTGCTGCGCATGACCCGGTGCAGCCGCGTCTTCACCAACAAGAGCGTGATCGACATCGTCGAAGCCGTTCTCGACGACCACGGCATCACCGACCGCAACTTCCTCATCACCGGCAGCTATCCCAAATTCAGCCATTACACGCAGAATTGCACCTCGTCCTTTTCCTTCCTCCGCCAGATCATGGCGAATGACGGCATCTTCTATTACTACAAGCATGGGATGCGGTCACACCAGATGGTCATCCAGGATTACGGAACGCCGTTCCTGTCCTGCGACGCGCAGCTCCGCCACGGCTACAGCGGCTCCGACCGCTTCCGTCCCGACGAGATCGACAGCTGCTCGCTGGAGCATCGGGTGGTGCCCAGCCGGCTGCTGACCATCCCGCTCCACACCCAGGACATCCTGCGCCGGCCCGCCCGTTCGGAGAGCGCCGATCCCTACGACCTGCGTTACGAGTGGCCCAAGGGCAGCGCCGCCAACGTCGACCATCTGGAGGCCATGGGCGACCGCCGGCAGGCCTCGTTCGAGGCGGCGGCGCAGGTGCTGCGCGGCCGCAGCTACTGCCCCAGCCTGTGCGCCGGCTACGGCTTCGCCACCACCGGCGCCACCCGCACCGACCTGAACGGAACCTTCATCGTCAAGCGGGTCCGGCACATGACCACCCCCAGCGGCTATTCCAACGAGTTCGTCGCCTTTCCCGCCTCCTGCCGCTACGTGCCGCTGATCCCGGCGGACGAAGGGTCGGGCATCGACGACAACCCGATCGCTCCCCTGGGCGAGCTGCTGGCCCGCGCCCGCAGCCTGCACACCGCCTGAGCGCGCCGCCGCCACGAGGAGATACGCCATGTCCCAGATCGAGTTGGGTGTCGTCGTCAGCGAGGCGCCGGAAGCCGACGGCCGGCTCTATGTCCGGCCGAACTTCCTGCCGCCCGAGGGCGATCCGATCCTCGCCTACGTCGCCCAGCTCTGGGCGGGGAACAACTTCGGCGTCCGCTTCACCCCGCGCGAGGGCGACACCGTCGTCCTCCTTTACCCCTCCGACCCGACCAACACGCCGATCGTCATCGCCAGCCTGAATTCCGGCGTCAACGACGTGCGCAGCACCGTCTACAACCCGACCGGGACGGAGACGGTGCAGGCGCTTCTCGCCAACGTCAAGGACGGGCTGGAGGCGCTGCACCCCTACGGCGACGCCGAACGGGAGCGCTATCTCGCCCCCGACTCCACGAGCAACGACATCGAGGCGATCAAGGCCGGCCGCAACTTCACCCACGACATCAAGGGCGCCGATGGCTTGAGCTTCGGTGCCTTCCCGGCCGGCAAGTCCTTCGCCGCGCCGCCCTACACCGAGTTCAAGGACGAGGACTCCGACGAGTGCAAGGAGGGCCGGCAGCCCGTCCACCCGCCGGAGACGACCAACCGCTGGCGCTCGGTCATCCGCTCCCGGGTCCGGCCGGAGGGCGATTACGACGGTCAGTTCCAGGAAATCGTCCTCGACGACAACCCCGACTCCCCGATGATGGCCATCACCGCCCGCGGCCAGCGCCTGGACCACATCGACGGCGACCTCCACGAGGTGGTCCAGAAGGACCGCCACACCCGCATCGTCGGCAACGACTACCGCTACGTCGAGGGCGACGAGTACCTGCACATCCACGGCGACCAGCACGTCTACGTCAACGGCGATCTCTACACCACCTACATCGGCGACACCTACACCACCAACTGGGGCACCGACCGCGTCGTCTTCTACGGCTTCGACGATTCGATCTTCTACGGCGAAGCGCGCAGCAGCATGTACGGCTACACCTATTCCTACAACAGCGGCGACAGCAAGTCGGTCTCCTACGGCGACAGCGATTCCTACACCGAGGGCAAGACCACCGAGTTCTACCGCGGCGAGGTCGTCTCGACCTTCTGGGGCGGCGTGAACGAGAACTTCATGGGCGCCGTGAACTCCAACTCCTTCAGCGTGGTGCAGGAGAACTTCCTCGGCGTCGTGGTGTCCTTCGCCCTGTCCGCCAGCTTCGAGACGGTAATCGGGCTGAAGGCGGAAGCGCTCATCGGCGGCAAGATCGAGGTCTGCCTGGCCGGGCAGCTGGAGGTCAACCCCACCGCCGACGCCGAGGCCAGTGCGCTGGAGACGCGGCTGACGGGCATCGAAACCAACGTGGGCAGCCTGCGGACCGACGTCGACGGCGTCGTCACCCGGGTCGACACGCTGGAGACCAGCGTCGGCAACATCGACACCGAGATCACCGCCATCAAGAGCATGATCTAGGCGACCGGAACCATGCAGATCATCAAGCCGATGCGCCTCGGCGTCCTGACCAAGCCGTTCAGCCACATGGGCCGCCATTGGCTGGCGGTGACGGCCATGGCCTATTTCGACTTCGACGAGCCCGACCGGCTGCTGCCCGACACCAAGATGTGGCCCGAGGTCATGGGGGTGCTGGGCGGCGACGCCCTGCTCGACCTCGGCATGCCCAAGCCCCATGCCGAGCTTCTGGTCGGCGGCAGCGCCCACCCGCCGGGCGGTGCCCCCGCCACCGTCGCCGAGGTGGGGGTCCGCCTGGGTCCGGTGGACAAGCGCCTGCTGGTGTTCGGCGACCGCTTCTGGTCGCCCCGGCCGGGGACGCAGCGGGCCGGGGCCACCGCGCCGCAGCCCTTCACCGCCATGCCGATCACCTGGGCCAACGCCTACGGCGGCCCCGGCTTCGCGCGCAACCCGCTCGGCAAGGGCCACGCCGCGATCGACGGGGTGCAGCGGGGCGAGGCGCCGGTGCCGCTGCCCAACGTGGAGGACCCGGCCCGGCTGGTCGGCGGGCCGCGCGACGAGGCCGAGCCCGCCGGGCTGGGGCCGCTCGACATCGGCTGGCCGCAGCGCCAGAGCCTCGCCGGCACCTACGACAAGGAGTGGCTGCGCCGGGACTTTCCCGGCCTCGCCGCCGACATCGACTGGCGCATCTTCAACGCCGCCCCGCAGGACCAGCGGCTTGCCGGCTACCTGGAGCCGGACACCCCCTTCGCGGTGTCGGGCATGCACCCGGACCGGCCGGTGCAGCGGGGCCGCGTGCCGGGCATCCGGGTGCGCGCCTTCGTCCAGCGCCAGGAGGCCGACGGCACGCTCCGCTTGGTGGAGGGCGGCACCCGCATCGACACGCTGTGGCTGTTCCCCGGCCTGAACCGCGGCGTGACCCTGCACCGCGCCGGCATCGAGATCGCCGACGGCGACGGCTTCGACGTGAAGGCGGTGATGCTGGCCTGGGAACGGGCCGCCGACCCGCCCCGCCCCTTCGACCATTACCGCGAGGTGCTCGACCTCCGGCTGGATCCCGAGGAGGGCGGGCTTTACGCCCTGTCCGACGGCCAGCTGTCGCCGCCGAAGACGCCGGAGGAGATCGCCGCGCGCGAGGCCGAGCGGCAGGCCGTCATCGACATGATGGTGGCGCGGTCCGAGGCGATGCGCCGGAAGGCGCTGGAATCCGCCAAGCTGCCGCCCGACCGGACCGTCGAGCTGCCGCCGATCGACCGCGGCATGTTCGGCCCGGTGGTCACGCCCGGCCAGATCGAGGAGTTCGACGTCGACCTGAAGGCGCTGATCGACCACGCCAGGGCGGCCGGCGCCGAGTTGCAGAAGAAAAGCGACGAGGCCATCGCCGACGCCCGGAAGAAGCAGGCCGAGGCCGAGGCGCTGGGCCAGTCCCTGGGCTTCGTCCCCGAAAGCCTGGAGGACCGCAAGCGCAAGGCGCGGGAGAGCGCGGCCTGGCAGCCCAAGGCGCTGCGCCCGCCCGGCCGGGAGGAGGCGGACGGGCCGTCGGATTTCCTGCGCCTGGTCAAAGTCGACATCGACCCCGAACTGCTGGCCCAGGCCGAGCCCGTCGAAATGCCCGATCTGGCGGCGCGCGAGGAGGAGGTGATGGACGCCCTGGCGCGGTTGCGCCGGCACATGATGGGGGCCATGCATCCCCAGCCGCCCTGGAGCGACGAGGTCGGCGACGACCTGGCGGACCATGTCCGCGCCCTGCTGGCCGGGGGCGCGACGCTGGCCGGCCGCGACCTTGCCGGCGCCCGGCTGGCCGGGATGGACTTCAGCGGCGCCGACCTGCGCGCGGTGATGCTGGAGAAGGCCGACCTGCGCGGCTGCCGCTTCGACGGCGCCCGCCTGGACGGGGCGGTGTTCACGGAAGCGATCCTGGACGGCGCCAGCTTCGCCGGCGCCGCCATGGCCGGCTGCAACCTGTCCGCGGCCAGCGCCGTGCGAACCGGCTTCGCCGGGGCGACCCTGAGCAAGGCGACGCTGTTCCGCAGCCGTCTGGCCGGGGCCGACCTGTCGCGCTGCGCGCTGGACGGCGTCATCGCCGTCGAGGCCGACCTGACCGGCGCCGACCTGTCCGGCAGCACGCTGTCGATGGCGGCCTGGGTGCTGCCGCGGATGGCCGGCGCCCGCATGCAGGGCGCGTCCATCGAGTTGGCGGCGCTGGTCAAGGCCGACCTGACCGGCGCCGACCTCTCCCACGCCCGGCTGGAGCGGGCCGGGCTGCCGGACCTGACGGCGCCGGGGCTGAGCCTGCATCGGGCCCGGATCCGCAACATCAGCACCAGCAGCAAGGCCGACCTGACCGGCGCCGACCTGTCGTGGAGCGACGCCGACCAGACCTCCTGGTTCAAATGCGCGTTGCAGGGCGCGAACCTGACCGGCGCGCGGCTGGACGGGGCGATCTTCACCCTGGCCGACCTGCGCGGGGCGACGCTGGCCGGCGCCTCGCTGCGCGGCGCCCATTTCACCGCCGCCGACGTCCGCCGCGGCGACCTGACCGCGATCGACGGGCGGGACGCCATCTTCCGCAAGACCCTGCTCAGCGACTCCGCCCTGGCCGGGGCCAACCTGTACGCCGCCATGCTCGACGAGGCCAACCTGGAGGGCACCCGTCTGACCGGCGCCAACCTGGGCCTGACCCTGTTCACCCGCCGCGAGAAATGGTAAGCGCCATGACCACCGCCGCCGAGCTGCTGGACGTCCTGTCCACCTACCGGATCGCCCAGGACCTCGACTGTTCCGGCGTCGACCTCACCGGCGTGGAGGCGCGCGACGGCGCCCTCACCAGCTGCTCCCTCAAGGACGGCGTCTTCGTCGCCAGCGCCCTTGCATCCATGGCCTTCACCAAATGCGACCTGTCGGGATCGCGCTGGGCGGGCGCGCGGCCGCGCATGCTGGCCTTCACCCAGTGCGACTTCTCCGGCGCCGATCTGTCCGCCATCGACCTGGAGCGCTGCGCCTTCACCGACTGCACCTTCGCCGGGGCCAGCTTCCGCAACGCCCGCATCGCCCAATGCGCCTTCGCCGCCTGCGACCTCGGCGGCGCCAGCTTCGCCGGCGCCGCGATGGTGGAGTCCGCGGTGATGGAGTGCAAGCTGGCCGGCACCGACCTGTCCGGCGCCGAGCTTCTGGGGGTCACCCTGCACAAGCCCGATTTCGCCGCGCTGGGCCTGGCGGGCACCCGCTTCACGCGCTGCGCCTTCATCGAGGGCAGCGCGGTCGGGCTCGACCTCTCCGGATTCCGCTTCGCCCTGTGCAACTTCCTCGACTGCGCGCTGGACGGGGTGGTGCTGGAGGGCTGCGACCTGACCCAGGCGATGTTCATGAACGCCTCGCTGCGCGGCGCGCGGCTGGACCGGGCGGTGGCCTTCCGCTCGCTGTTCACCGGCGCCGACCTGTCCGGGGCGTCGTTGCGCGCCGCCAACCTGGCACAGTCCAACTTCCAGAAGGCCAACCTGACCGGCGCCGACTTTTCCGGCTCCTACCTGGAGCAAAGCCAGTTCGGCGAGGCCGTCTGCCTGGGCACCGACTTCAGCGGCGGCAACCTGACCACCGCGGACTTCGCCAAGGCCGACCTGACCCGCGCCAGCTTCGCCGACTGCCAGCTCCACCGCGCCGTCCTGCACGACGTGACCGACCGGGACGCGCTGTGGGCCGGCTCCAACCGCCAGGCCGCCCTCGGCACCGACCAGCGGCGCAAGGAGGCCGAGGACTTCGTCCCCGCGGCCCGCCGCCCGCCGCCCGCCTGACCCCCTCCCGTCCCCACGCCAGGAACCCCGCCCATGCATGTCAACCGCCTCCCCCCGAACGCCGAAGCGCCGGTCGACGGCGCGTCGGCCCGGACCGCGCCCGCCGCCGGCCTGCTGGTGGCCACCGTCGTCGCGACCGACGGCCCGGAGCTGACGGTCGCGCTGGACGGCCGGCCGGTGCCGGCGCGCCGGGCGGTGTCGTGCCTGGTCGACCCCGCGGTGGCCGACCGGGTCCTCCTGCTCTCCGACGAGCGGATCGGGCTGCGGGTGCTGGCCGTGCTGGACCGCGACGAGGCGGCGGCGCTGAGCTTGAGCGGCGGCGGCCGGGCGCTGTCGCTTGCGGCCCCGGACCTGACGTTGCGCGCCGACCGCAATCTGGCGCTCGCCGCGCCGGACACCACCCTGCACAGCCGGCGGGTGACCGCCCGCGTCGGGGAGGCGTCGCTGGTCGGCAAGCTGGTGGACACCGCGGCCGAAACGCTCAAGGTGGTGGCCTCGTCGCTCCACTGCGTGGCCGAGCGCTGGAGCGCGTCGCTCGGCACCAGCACCCGGGTGGTCCAGGACACCGACACCGTCCAGGCCCGCAACATGGTCTACCAGGGCAGCGAGACGGTGATCCTGCGCGGCGCCCGCACCGCGGTGTCGGCGGTCGACGACGTGGTCGTCACCGGCAGCCGCATCAGCATGACCTGACCGCCCGCCCCCGCCGCCACCGGAGAGAACGCATCATGGTCTTCGCCACCTGCCAGATGATGGGCATGAACTTCGGCTTCCCCGACGTCTGCCTGACGCCAAGCCCGGTCGGGCCGGTGCCGATCCCCTACCCCAACATCGCCATGACGCCCACCGGCATCCCGACGGCGCCCAAGATCCTGACCCTGTGCTGCCCGTCGCACAACATGGCAAGCGTGGTGCCGCTCAGCAACGGCGACAACGCCGGCGTCGCCACCGGCGTCGCCTCGGGCATGGTGATGGGGCCGGAGCGCAAGGTCCTGACCAGCCTCAAGGTCTTCTTCGTCGGGCCGCCCGCCGACAAGATGCTGAGCATGAACATCCAGAACAGCACCAACTGCCCGGGCAGCCAGATCGTGCCCAGCCAGCCGAAGGTCCTCATTCTCGGCTGAACGCGCCCGGGGAGCGGAGCGGCGCAAACGGTTGCCCCGCCGCCGGCCCTCGGTGATAGTCCCCGGCATGACCTTCCTGCGCATCGCGATGGGGCTGGCATGGCGCGACCTGCGGGGCGGGGCGGCCGGCCTGTGGATCGTCGTCCTGGGGGTGGCGCTCGGCGCCGCCATGATGGCCGCCGTGGGTTCCCTGGGCGGGGCCGTGCTCGACGGGATGCACGCGGGCGCGCGGGAGGCCGTCGGCGGCGATCTGTCCCTGCGCCTGTTCCACGCCCCGGCGACGGCGGAGCAGCGGGCCTTCCTGGAGGCGGCGGGCACGGTCGGCGAAACCGCGGAGCTGCGGACGGTCGTCGCGACGGTGACCGGCAGCGCGCGCACCCTGGCCGAGCTGGGGGCGATCGACGGGGCCTACCCTCTCGTCGGCACGGCGGCGGTCTCCGGCGCCGCCTCCCTCGGCGACGCCGTGGCCCGCCGGGAGGGGCTCTGGGGCGCGGCGGTCTCCGCCGGCCTGCTCGATGCGCTGGGGCTCGGCGTCGGGGACCGGCTGCGGGTCGGGGCGATCGAGCTGGCCATCCGCGCCGTGGTGGAGCGTGAGCCGGACCGGGCGTTCCGCGCCTTCTCCCTCGGCCCGCGCGTCGTCATCGACCGCCGGGCGCTGGCGGAGACCGGCCTTGCCGAGCCCGGGGCGCCCGTCTACTGGTATTATCGCCTCCTCCTGCCGGAGAAGGCCCGGTCCGGCGCCGTCCTGCGCGACCTGGAGAGCCGCTTTCCCGACGCCGGATGGCGGATCGTCGATGCCTCCCACGGCATCCCGGGGGTCGACCGCACGGTCCGGCTCGCCCGCACGCTGTTCCTCCTGGCATCGCTGTCCATCCTGCTGGTCGGCGGCGTGGGGGTCGGCCGGGCGCTGTCGGCGCACCTCGCCCGCCGCTTGCCGACCATCGCCACGCTGAAGGCGCTGGGCGGCTCCCCGCGCCTTCTCTTCACGGCCTTCCTGTTGCAGACGCTGGTGGTGACCGCCGGCGCCCTCGTGATCGGCACGGCGGCCGGCGCGCTCCTGGCCGCCGCCGCGG
>JAEZHQ010000001.1 GCA_023416455.1 Pseudomonadota bacterium
CCGTCGCCGTCGGCCATCTCGCCCGGGTCTTCGCCTCGCCCGGCCCGATCCACGATCCGGAGCCGCACGGCGTCGATCCCTGGCGCACCGCCCGCGCGCTCCACGCCTCCGGCGTGCGCGGCGGCGACCTCGTGCAGAACTGCTTCTCCTACCATCTGACCCCGGCCGGCTCGATGTTCGAGACCGGGGCGCACGCGCTGGGCTGCGCGGTGATCCCGGCCGGCACCGGCAACAGCGAGACCCAGGCGCAGGTGGCCGCCCACCTGAAGCCCAGGGCCTATGTCGGCACGCCCGACTTCCTCAGGATCATCCTGGAGAAGGGGGACGAGCTGGGCCTCGACCTCTCCTCCATCGCCGTCGGCCACGTCACCGGCGGCCCCTACCTGCCCGACGCGCGCGCCGTCTACGAGGGGCGCGGCATCGCGGTCTACCAGAGCTACGGCACCGCCGACCTCGGCCTCGTCGCCTACGAGACGCCGGCCCGCGCCGGGCTGGTGGTGGAGGAGGACGCGCTGGTGGAGATCGTGCGCCCGGGCACCGGCGACCCGGTGGCCGAGGGCGAGGTGGGGGAGGTGGTGGTGACGGTGTTCAACCCGGCCTACCCGCTGATCCGCTTCGCCACCGGCGACCTGTCGGCGGTGCTGCCGGGGCCGAGCCCCTGCGGGCGGACCAACATGCGCCTGAAGGGCTGGCTGGGCCGGGCCGACCAGACCACCAAGGTCAAGGGCATGTTCGTCCACCCCGCCCAGGTCGCCGAGGTGGTGCGCCGCCACCCCGCGGTGGCCCGCGCCCGTCTGGTGGTCGGCCGGCGCGACGCCGGCGACACCATGACCCTGCGCTGCGAAGCCGCCGAAGGCGGCGGGGCGCTGGCCGCCGCCCTGCGCGAGACGCTGGCCGCCGTCACCAAGCTCCGGGGCGAGGTCGAGATCGTCGCCCCCGGCAGCCTGCCCAACGACGGCAAGGTCATCGACGACGTCCGCAACTGAACAAGACCGAAACAAGGACCGTGAGAGACATGAGCGCCACCGCCGACCTCCAGCTCGACCCCTTCGCACTCGCCAAGGAGCTGTCGGGCAAGCATTTCATCGACGGCGCCTTCCGACCCGCCGTCTCCGGCCGGACCTTCCCGGTCGTCAACCCGGCCACCGGCGTGCCGGTCGCCGAGGCCGCCTACGGCGAGGCCGCCGACGTCGACGCCGCGGTGGCCGCCGCCAAGGCGGCGCAGAGGGCCTGGGCCCGGCGCCCGGCGCGCGAGCGCGGCAAGCTGGTGGCGGAATGCGGGCGCATCCTCGACGCCCACAAGGAGGAGATCGCCCGGCTGATCGCGCTGGAAACCGGCAAGGCGCTGCGCACCGAGTCGCGCATCGAGGCCGGCGTCCTGTCCGACGCCTTCGTCTTCTTCGGCGGGCTGGCGCCGGAGCTGAAGGGCGAGACCGTGCCCTTCAACCCGGCCATGCTGACCATGACCGTGCGCGAGCCGATCGGCGTGGTCGGCGCCATCATCCCGTGGAACGTCCCGCTGCTGCTGATGGCGCTGAAGATCGCGCCGGCCATGGTCGCCGGCAACGCGGTGGTGGTGAAGTCGGCGGAGGAGGCGCCGCTGGCCGTGCTGCGCGTCGTCCAGCTCATCAGCACCATCCTGCCGCCGGGCGTCGTCAACATCCTGTCCGGCTACGGGCCGGAATGCGGCGCGCCGCTGGTGGCGCACAAGGACGTGAACAAGGTGACCTTCACCGGCTCGGTCGAGACCGGCAAGATCGTCTCCCGGACCGCCGCCGACAAGCTCATCCCGGTGACGCTGGAGCTGGGCGGCAAGAGCCCGATGATCGTCTGCGCCGACGCCGACCTCGACAAGGCCATCGCCGGCGCCATCGCCGGCATGCGCTTCACCCGCCAGGGCCAGAGCTGCACGGCGGCCAGCCGCATCTTCGTCCACGACAGCATCCACGACGCCTTTGTCGAGGCGCTCAAGGCCAAGGTCGACGGGCTCAGGATGGGCGACCCGCTGGACGAGGCGACCGACATCGGCACCATCGTGTCGCAGCAGCAGATGGACCGGGTGCGCGGCTACATCGCCATCGGCCAGGAGGCGGGGGCGACCGCCCACGCCTGCTCGGCCATGCCGGACGACCCGAAGCTGGCCAAGGGCCTGTTCGTGCAGCCGCACATCTTCACCGGCGTGAAGAACAGCGACCGCATCGCCCAGGAGGAGATCTTCGGCCCGGTCTGCTGCGTCATCCGCTGGACCGACTACGAGGAGGTGATCGCCCAGGCCAACGACACCGAGTACGGCCTCGCCGCCACCATCTGGACGCGCGACCTGAAGATGGCCATGGACGCCGTGCACCGGCTGGAGGCCGGCTTCGTCCAGGTCAACCAGAACCTCGTCGTGCAGCCGAACCTGTCCTACGGCGGCGTCAAAAGCTCGGGCCTCGGCAAGGAGGCGACGCTGGAGGCCATGCTGGAGCATTTCACGCACAAGAAGACCATCATCATCAACATGGCGTGAATCAACATGGCGTGATCCGCCCCGCCCACCGCCCGGCCGCCCGGCCGGCGGCCGGGCAGGGGCCTTGCCACGCCCCTTTCCATACGCTACCGTATGCGTCGCCATACGGTAGCGTATGGCGTAACGAAGAACCGATCATCCGGGGGGAGCGCCCTGACCATGCTGTCCAACCAGTATCCGACCATGAACTTCGACCTTGGCGAATCGGCGGATCTGCTGCGCGAATCGGTGCGCGCCTTCGCCGGGGACGAGATCGCCCCGCGCGCCGCCGAGATCGACCGGACCAACGAGTTCCCGAACGAGCTGTGGCGCAAGCTGGGCGACCTCGGCGTGCTCGGCGTCACGGTCGAGGAGGAGTATGGCGGGGCCGGCATGGGCTACCTGGAGCATGTGGTGGCCATGGAGGAGATCTCCCGCGCGTCGGCCAGCGTGGGGCTCAGCTACGGCGCCCACTCCAACCTCTGCGTCAACCAGATCCGCAAGAACGGCACGGAGGAGCAGAAGCGCCGTTACCTGCCCAAGCTCATCTCCGGCGAGCACATCGGCGCCCTCGCCATGTCGGAGCCCAACGCCGGCAGCGACGTGGTGTCGATGAAGCTGCGCGCCGACCGCAAGGGCGACCGCTTCGTCCTCAACGGCACCAAGATGTGGATCACCAACGGCCCCGACGCCGACACGCTGGTGGTCTACGCCAAGACCGACGTCAACGCCGGCCCGCGCGGCATCACCGCCTTCCTGATCGAGAAGGGCTTTCCCGGCTTCTCGGTGGCGCAGAAGCTCGACAAGCTGGGCATGCGCGGCTCCAACACCGGCGAGCTGGTGTTCGCCGACTGCGAGGTGCCGGAAGAGAACGTGCTGGGCGGCGTCGGGCGCGGCGTCAACGTGCTGATGAGCGGCCTCGACTACGAGCGCGCGGTGCTGGCCGGCGGCCCGCTGGGCATCATGCAGGCCTGCATGGACGTGGTCGTCCCCTACCTGCACGACCGCAAGCAGTTCGGCCAGCCCATCGGCGAGTTCCAGCTGATGCAGGGCAAGCTGGCCGACATGTACACGATCATGAACGCCGCCAAGTCCTACGTCTACGCGGTGGCCAAGGCCTGCGACCGCGGCGAGACGACGCGCAAGGACGCCGCCGGGGCCATCCTGTTCGCCGCCGAGAAGGCGACCTGGATGGCGCTGGAATCCATCCAGACGCTGGGCGGCAACGGCTACATCAACGAATACCCGACCGGCCGCCTGCTGCGCGACGCCAAGCTCTACGAGATCGGCGCCGGCACCAGCGAGATCCGCCGCATGCTGATCGGCCGGGAGCTGTTCAAGGAATCCGCCTGAGGCCGGATCCCGCGGTGCGATTGGGTCTTTCGCAACGCGACAGAAAGGCTTAAGGACGTCGGGCGGATTGTTCGCTTCGACGACCATGGAAAGAAGAGACGGGTGGACACCGTGTCGAAAGAGGTGCGCGGTTGCAGCCGCAGGTTGCCGCCCCCGTCACCCTTCTTTCGAAACCGTATGAGAGGAGAGGACGGGACATGACGGACAGCGTGGTCATCGCCGGGGCGGCCCGCACGCCGATGGGCGGCTTCCAGGGTGAACTTCAGGGGCTGACGGCGCCGCAGCTGGGATCCGCCGCCATCACGGCGGCCCTTGCGCGCGCGCGCGTGGCGCCGGACGCGGTGGAAGAGGTCTTCATGGGCAACGTGCTGCCGGCCGGCCTGGGCCAGGCGCCGGCCCGCCAGGCGGCGCTGGGCGCCGGGCTGCCCGAGGCCGTCGGCTGCACCACCATTTCCAAGGTCTGCGGGTCGGGCATGAAGGCGGTCATGATCGCCCACGACCTGATCAAGGCCGGCACCGCCGCGACCGTCGTCGCCGGCGGCATGGAGAGCATGTCGAACGCCCCCTACCTGCTGGACCGCGCGCGCGGCGGCTACCGCATGGGCCACGGCCGCGTGCTCGACCACATGTTCCTGGACGGGCTGGAGGACGCCTACGACCGCGGGCGCCTGATGGGCACCTTCGCGGAGGAGTGCGCCCGCCACTACCAGTTCACCCGCGAGGCGCAGGACGCCTACGCCATCGAGAGCCTGGCCCGCGCCCGCCGCGCCGTCGAGGACGGCAGCTTCGCCGCCGAGATCACCCCGGTCACCGTCAAGGGCCGCAAGGGCGACGTCGCGGTGGAGCGGGACGAGCAGCCGCTGAAGGCCGACCCCGCCAAGATCCCGACGCTGAAGCCGGCCTTCGCCAAGGACGGCACGGTGACGGCGGCCAACGCCTCCTCCATCTCCGACGGGGCGGCGGCGCTGGTGCTGACCACGCGCGCCAACGCCGACCGGCAGGGCCTGCCGGTGCTGGCCGAGATCAAGGGCCACGCCAACCACGCCCAGGCCCCGGCCTGGTTCACCACCGCCCCGGTGGGCGCGGTCTCCAAGCTGCTGGAGCGCGTCGGCTGGTCGGTCCGGGACGTCGACCTGTTCGAGCTGAACGAGGCTTTCGCGGTGGTCGCCATGGCCGCCATGCGCGACCTCGACATCCCCCACGACCGGCTCAACGTCCATGGCGGCGCCTGCGCGCTCGGCCATCCCATCGGCGCCTCGGGAGCCCGCATCCTGGTGACCCTGCTGGCGGCGCTGGAGAAGAACGGGCTGAAGCGCGGCGTCGCCTCGCTGTGCATCGGCGGCGGCGAGGCCACCGCGGTGGCCATCGAGCGGGTGTGATACGGACGGCACCGGGCGCAGGCCCGCCCCGGCGGGCGGGCCTGGGAGATCAGGACGGACGGCGGGAGGACAGCCCATGCGGCTGACGGAAGAGCAGCAGATGGTGCGCGACATGGCGCGCGCGTTCTCGGCCGAGCGGCTGGCGCCGACGGCCGCCGAGCGGGACCGGACCGGGGCCTTTCCCAAGGCGGAGCTGGCCGAGATGGGCCGGCTCGGCCTCATGGGCATGCTGGTGCCCGAGACCTTCGACGGGGCCGGCACCGACCATGTCGCCTACGCGCTCGCCATCGAGGAGATCGCGGCCGGCGACGGCGCCATCTCCACCATCATGAGCGTGCACAACTCCGTCGGCTGCATGCCGATCCTGAAGTTCGGCAGCACCGAGCAGAAGGAGCGCTTCCTGAAGCCCATGGCGCGCGGCGAGCGGCTGGGGGCCTTCTGCCTGACCGAGCCGCAGGCCGGATCGGACGCCGCCGCCATCAAGACCCGCGCGCGCCGCGACGGCAACCACTGGGTGCTGAACGGCACCAAGCAGTTCATCACCTCGGGCCGCAACGCCGACCTGGCGATCGTCTTCGCGATCAGCGACCCCGACGCCGGCAAGAAGGGCATCACCGCCTTCATCGTTCCCACCGATACGCCCGGCTATCAGGTGGCGCGGGTGGAGGAGAAGCTCGGCCAGAGCTGCTCCGACACCTGCCAGATCGTCCTCGACGACTGCCGCATCCCGGCCGACCTCATGCTCGGCCCGGAGGGCGGCGGCTACAAGGTGGCGCTGGCCAACCTGGAGGGCGGGCGGATCGGCATCGCCGCCCAGTCGGTGGGCATGGCGCGCGCGGCGCTCGACCACGCCGTCCGCTACGCCCAGGAGCGGCGGAGCTTCGGCGTGCCCATCGCCGAGCACCAGGCGGTGGCCTTCCGGCTCGCCGACATGGCGACCCGGGTGGAGGCGGCGCGCCATCTCGTGCTGCACGCGGCGAGCCTGCGCGACGCCGGCGAGCCCTGCCTGAAGGAAGCCGCCATGGCCAAGCTGTTCGCCTCGGAGATGGCCGAGCGGGTGTGCTCCGACGCCATCCAGATCCACGGCGGCTACGGCTACCTCGCCGACTTCCCGGTCGAGCGGATCTACCGCGACGTGCGGGTCTGCCAGATCTACGAGGGCACCAGCGACATCCAGCGGCTGGTCATCAGCCGCGCCCTGCTCCAGTGACGCCCATCCCGACGCCCGCCGCGAGGCCAAGAAGAATGGGAGACCGACGGCCATGACCGTCCTCAAAAGCGCGCTCAACCCGCGCTCAGCCGAGTTCCAGACGAACGCCGACGCCATGGCGGCCCTGGTCGCCGACCTGCGGGCGACGGTGGCGACGATCAAGCAGGGGGGCGGGGCCAAGGCGCGCGACAAGCATCTGGCGCGCGGCAAGCTGCTGCCGCGCGAGCGCATCCGCCATCTGCTCGACGTTGGATCGCCCTTCCTGGAGCTGTCGCAGCTCGCCGCCCACAAGGTCTACGGGGACGATGTGCCGGCGGCCGGCATCATCACCGGCATCGGCAGCGTGGCCGGCCAGGAATGCATGGTGGTGGTCAACGACGCCACCGTGAAGGGCGGCACCTACTACCCGCTGACCGTCAAGAAGCACCTGCGCGCCCAGGAGATCGCCCAACAGAACCGTCTGCCCTGCCTCTATCTGGTGGATTCCGGCGGCGCCAACCTGCCCAACCAGGACGAGGTCTTCCCCGACCGCGACCATTTCGGCCGCATCTTCTTCAACCAGGCCAACATGTCGGCGGAGGGGATTCCCCAGGTCGCCGTGGTCATGGGAAGCTGCACGGCCGGCGGCGCCTACGTCCCGGCCATGTCGGACGAGGCGATCATCGTGCGCAACCAGGGAACCATCTTCCTCGGCGGCCCGCCGCTGGTGAAGGCGGCCACCGGCGAGGTGGTCTCGGCCGAGGATCTGGGCGGCGCCGACGTCCATTCCCGCACCTCCGGCGTCACCGACCATTACGCCCTCAACGACGCCCATGCGCTGGCCATGGCCCGCAAGGTGGTGGCGAACCTGAACCGCTCCAAGCGCATCGACATGGACCTGCGCGAGCCGCAGGAGCCCGCCCACGACCCGCGCGAGCTTTACGGCGTCATCCCCAGCGACGCGCGCAAGCCCTTCGACGTGCGCGAGGTGATCGCGCGGGTCGTCGACGGCTCCGTGCTCGACGAGTTCAAGCCGCTCTACGGCACCACGCTGGTCTGCGGCTTCGCCCACATTTTCGGCTACCCGGTCGGCATCATCGCCAACAACGGCATCCTGTTCAGCGAATCCGCCCTGAAGGGGGCGCATTTCGTCGAGCTGTGCTGCCAGCGGCGCATCCCGCTGGTCTTCCTCCAGAACATCACCGGCTTCATGGTCGGCCGCAAGTACGAGGCCGGCGGCATCGCCAAGGACGGGGCCAAGCTGGTCACCGCGGTGGCCTGCGCCCGGGTGCCGAAGTTCACCGTCATCATCGGCGGCAGCTACGGCGCCGGCAACTACGGCATGTGCGGCCGCGCCTATTCGCCCCGCTTCCTGTGGATGTGGCCGAACGCCCGCATCTCCGTCATGGGCGGCGAGCAGGCGGCCGGCGTGCTGGCCCAGGTCCGCCGCGACGCCCTGGAGGCGCAGGGCCGGTCCTGGCCGGCGGAGGAGGAGGAAGCCTTCAAGGCCCCGATCCGCCGCCAGTACGAGGAGCAGGGCCATCCCTACTACGCCAGCGCCCGGCTGTGGGACGACGGCATCATCGACCCCGCCGACACCCGCATGGTGCTGGGCCTCGGCCTGTCCGCCAGTTTGAACGCCCCGGTGGAGAAGACGCCCTTCGGCGTCTTCCGGATGTGAGATCGCCATGAACCAGAACGACCAGACCGCCGCCCCGACCGCTGCCCCGACCGCCGTCCCGACCGGTGACGTCCTCACCGAGGTCGGCGCCGACGGCATCGCCACCGTCACCATGAACCGGGGCGCGCTGCACAACGCCTTCAACGAGGGGGTCATCGCGGCGCTGACCGACGCCTTCCGCAGCGTCGGCTCCGACCCGCGGGTCCGCGTGGTGCTGCTGCGCGGGGTCGGCAAGAGCTTTTCGGCCGGCGCCGACCTCGGCTGGATGAAGCGGCTGTCCGGCTACGACCACGCGGAGAACGTCGCCGACGCCATGGCGCTGGCCACCATGATGCGCACGCTGGACGAATGCCCGAAGCCCACGGTCGCCGTGGTGCAGGGGGCGGCCTTCGGCGGCGGGGTGGGGCTGGTCTCGGCCTGCGACATCGCCATCGGCGTCGAGACGGCGACCTTCGGCCTGACCGAGGTGCGGCTCGGCATCATCCCGGCGGTCATCAGCCCCTATGTGGTGGCGGCCATCGGCGAGCGGGCCTGCCGGCGCTATTTCCTGACCGGCGAGCGCTTCTCCGCCGCCGAGGCGCTGCGGATCGGGCTGCTGCACGCGGTGGTTCCGGCCGACGGGCTGGAGGCGGCGGTGGAGCGGACGGTGGCCGAGCTGCTGGCCAGCGGCCCCGCCGCCCAGGCCGCCGCCAAGGAGCTGATCCGCGCGGTGGCGCGCCGGCCGCTGGACGAGGCGGTGATGCGCGACACCGCCGAGCGCATCGCCCGCCAGCGGGCCGGCGCCGAAGGGAAGGAGGGCGTCGGCGCCTTCCTGGAGAAGCGCGATCCGGCCTGGCGGAGCTGACCCGAGATGACCCACCCCGTCCTGTTCGACACCATCCTCGTCGCCAACCGCGGTGAGATCGCCTGCCGGGTCATCCGCACCGCGCGGCGGCTCGGCATCCGCACGGTGGCCGTCCATTCCGAGGCCGACGCCCGCGCCCTGCATGTGGAGATGGCCGACGAGGCGGTCTGCATCGGCCCGGCGCCGGTCGGGGAGAGCTACCTGCGCGGCGACGCCATCCTGGAGGTCGCCCGGCGGACGGGGGCCCAGGCGATCCATCCCGGCTACGGTTTCCTGTCCGAGAACGCGGGCTTCGCCCGGGCCTGCGCCGAGGCCGGGGTGGTCTTCATCGGCCCGCCCGTCGAGGCCATCCGGGTCATGGGCTCCAAGGCGGAGTCCAAGCGCGTGATGGCGGGCGCCGCGGTGCCGCTGGTCCCGGGCTACCACGGCGAGGCGCAGGACCCGGAGACGCTGGCCGCCGAGGCCGGGCGCATCGGCTACCCGGTGCTGGTCAAGGCGTCGGCTGGCGGCGGCGGCAAGGGCATGCGCGTGGTCCGCGAGGCCGCCGACCTGGCCGAGGCGGTGGCCGGCGCCAAGCGCGAGGCCAAGGCCGCCTTCGGCGACGACAGCGTGCTCCTGGAAAAGTATCTGGGCCGGCCGCGCCACGTGGAGATCCAGGTCTTCGCCGACAGCCACGGCAACGCCGTCTACCTGTTCGAGCGCGACTGCTCGCTCCAGCGCCGCCACCAGAAGGTGATCGAGGAGGCCCCGGCCCCCGACCTGCCCGACGAGCTGCGCCGGCGCATGGGCGAGGCGGCGGTGGCGGCGGCCAAGGCGGTCGGCTATGTCGGCGCCGGCACCGTGGAGTTCCTCTACGAGGACGGCGGCTTCTACTTCATCGAGATGAACACCCGCCTCCAGGTCGAGCATCCGGTGACCGAGATGATCACCGGCCTCGATCTGGTGGAGTGGCAGATCCGGGTGGCCGCCGGCGCCCCGCTGCCGCTCGCCCAGGAGCGGATCGCCCGGCGCGGCCACGCCTTCGAGGCCCGGCTCTACGCCGAGGATCCGCGGCGCGACTTCCTGCCGGCCATCGGCCGGCTGGTCCGCCTGCGCCCGCCCGCGGCGAGCGCCCACGTCCGCGTCGACACCGGCGTGCGCGAGGGCGACGAGGTCTCCATGCACTACGACCCGATGATCGCCAAGCTGATCGTCTGGGACGAGGACCGCGACAGCGCGCTGCGCCGGCTGCGGGTGGCGCTCGCCGCCTACGAGGTGGTCGGCGTCACCACCAACATCGGCTTCCTGGCGGCCATCGCCGCGCACCCGGCCTTCCGCGCCGCGGCGGTCGACACCGGCTTCATCGACCGGCACCGCGCCGATCTGCTGCCGCCGCCGGCCCCGGTGCCCGACCGCGGGCTGGCCATCGCCGCCCTGGCCATCCTGCTGCGCCGCAACGCGGAGGCGAAGAAGGCCCGGCGCGCCGTGTCGGACCCCTATTCGCCCTGGCTTTCCGCCGGCGGATGGCGGCTGAACGACGACAACCACCACGACCTGCGCCTGCTCGACGGCGAGGCGCCGCGTGCGGTCACGCTGCATTTCCGCCCCGACGGCTACGAGATCGAGGTGGAGGGGCGCCCGTCGATCCGCGCCGAGCGGGTGACGCTGGACGGCGAGACGCTGACCGCCACCATCGACCGCGTGCGCGCCCGCGCCACCGTCGTGTTCCAGGGCTTCGAGCTGACCATCCTGGCGGACGGGGCGGTGTGGCGGCTGCGCCTGGACGACCCCTCCGCCCGCGCGGCGGAGCAGGAGGGCGGCGGCGGCCGCCTGACCGCCCCCATGCCGGGCACCGTGCTGCGGGTCCTGGTCGAGGCGGGGCAGGCGGTGGAGGCGGGGGCGCCGCTGATGCTGCTGGAGGCCATGAAGATGGAGCACACCATCAAGGCGCCGGCCGCCGGCACCGTGTCGGCCGTCCATTTCGCCGCCGGCGACCAGGTGTCGGAAGGGGTCGACCTGCTGGTGCTCGACGTCGCGGAGGAGGGCTGACGCCATGAGGTTGCCGAAGAACGTCCGGATGGTGGAGGTGGGGCCGCGCGACGGCCTCCAGAACGAGAAGCGGGTGGTCCCGACCGCGGTCAAGATCGGGCTGATCGACCGGCTGGGCGAGGCCGGCCTGACCGCCATCGAGGCGGGCAGCTTCGTCTCGCCCAAATGGGTGCCGCAGATGGCCGACACCCCGGAGGTCTTCGCCGGCATCCGGCGACGGCCGGGCGTGCGCTACGCCGCCCTGACCCCCAACGCCAAGGGGCTTGAGGGGGCGCTGGCCGCCGGCGCCGACGAGGTGGCGGTGTTCGCCGCCGCCTCGGAGAGCTTCAGCCGCACCAACATCAACTGCTCCATCGCCGAGAGCCTGGAGCGCTTCGCGCCGGTGATGGCGGGGGCCAGGGCCGCCGGCCTGCCGGTGCGCGGCTACGTCTCCTGCGTGCTGGGCTGCCCCTACGAGGGCGACATCGCGCCGGACGCGGTGGCCGAGGTGGCGGGCCGGCTGCTCGACATGGGCTGCTGGGAGATCTCGCTCGGCGACACCATCGGAACCGGCACGCCGGGCAAGGCGCAGGCGATGATCGCGGCGGTGGCCGGGCGGGTGCCGCTGGAGCGCATCGCCGTGCATTTCCATGACACCTACGGTCAGGCCCTGGCCAACATCCTGGCGGCGCTGGAGATGGGGGTGGCGGTGGTGGACAGCTCGGTCGCCGGGCTCGGCGGCTGCCCCTACGCCAAGGGGGCGTCGGGAAACGTGGCCAGCGAGGACGTTCTCTATATGCTGGACGGGCTGGGCATCGGGACCGGCGTGGATCTCGACCGGCTGGTGGCGGCCGGCGCCTACATCGGCGAGGCCCTGGAGCGGCCGACGGCCTCCAGGGTCGCCCGCGCCCGCGGTTGCGCCTGAAGCGGCCGGCGCGGCGAAGAAAAAGGGAAGGAGCTTCCATGGGCTACACGAACCTGCTGGTGCATCTGGACGAAAGCGAGCGCTGCGCCGAGCGCCTGGGTCTGGCCCTGGCCATGGCGCGGCACCATGGTGCGGCGCTGACCGGCCTGTTCGCGCAGAGCGAGACGTCGGGCGTCGGCATCGTCGCCCGCCGCGCCAGCCCGTCGCTCGCCGGGGCGGCGGAGCGGGTGAGGGAGAGCTTCGAGGCGCAGGCGGCGGCGGCCGGCGTGGCGGCGCGCTGGTGGCGGCTCAGCCACGGCGAGTATGGCCATGTGATCGCCGAGACGGTGATCTGCTGCCGCTACGTCGACCTCGCCGTGTTCGGCCAGTTCGACCCCAACGGCGACAACCGCGTGCCCCAGGACCTGATCGAGGAGGTGGTGCTGAACGCTGGCCGGCCGATCCTGGTGGTGCCCTACGCCGGCCGCTTCCCGCGCGTCGCCGAGCGCCCGGTGATCGCCTGGAACGGCAGCCGCGAGGCCGCCCGCGCGGTCAACGACGCGCTGCCGCTGCTCCAGCAGGCCCAGTCGGTCCTGCTGCTCGCCCTGCACGGCCAGCCGGGGGCGGGGGAGGGCGGCGACGTTCCCCAGGTCGACATACGCGAGCATCTGGCCAGCCACGGCGTCCAGGTCATCCAGGAGCGCATGACCATCACCAGCATGCTGCCCATGGACGCGGTGCTGTCGCGCGCCTCCGACCATGGCGCCGACCTGCTGGTGATGGGCGGGTTCGGCGGCTACGGCGCCTCGCTGTTCCCGCTGTTCGGCCGCGGCAGCAACACCCGCCACATCCTGCGGCAGATGACTCTGCCCGTCCTGCTGTCGCACTGACGCGCAGCCACGGCGCAACCGGCCAAGCAACCGGCCAAGCAACCAAGAAACCAATTCCGACCATCCAGCCAGGGACATCAGGGGAAGCAGCATGCAGATCAACGGTCAGGCCGCCATCGTCACCGGCGGGGCATCCGGCATGGGGGCGGACACCGCCCGCCACCTCGCCAAGCTCGGCGCCAAGGTCACCGTCCTCGACATGAACGAGGCGGCGGTCAAGCAGGTCGCCCAGGAGATCGGCGGCCTCGGCCTCGTCTGCGACGTGTCGGACGCCGCCTCGGCCGAGCGCGCCTTCGCCGAGGCCCGCGCCGCCCACGGCCCGGCCCGCATCGCGGTCAACTGCGCGGGCGTCGCGCCGGCGCAGCGCATCGTCGGCCGCGACGGGCCGATGCCGCTCGACAACTTCCGCCGGGTGATCGAGATCAACCTGATCGGCACCTTCAACATCCTGCGGCTGGCCGCGGCCGACATGGGCACGCTCGACCTGCTGGAGTGCGGGGAGCGCGGCGTCATCATCAACACCGCCTCGGTCGCCGCCTACGAGGGCCAGGTCGGGCAGGCCGCCTATGCCTCCTCCAAGGGCGGCGTGGTGGCCCTGACCATCTGCGCCGCGCGCGACCTCGCCCGCTCGGCCATCCGCGTGATGACCATCGCCCCCGGCCTGATCGGCACGCCGATGCTGCTGAACATGCCGCAGGAGGTGCAGGACAGCCTCGCCGCCTCCGTGCCCTTCCCCAAGCGCTTCGGCCGCCCCGAGGAGTACGCCCGCCTCGTCCAGCACATCCTCGAAAATGAGATGCTGAACGGCGACGTCATCCGCCTGGACGGTGCCATCCGCATGGCGCCGCAGTAATAGAATCAATAGGTTAGAGCCGTCTTTCTGGTTCCGGAAACGGCCCCGACGGGGCCGTTTCGCGTTTCCGGGCAATATTCAGGTCAGCCCTCGCTTACCGCACACCGTGGATCGCCGCAGGAGATCGAGCCAAGCCAAAAAACCAGTCCGAAAACTGAATTCGCCAGCTGCCCAAATCCGAAATATGGACTATATTTCTTTCGTCAACAGGGCGCGACGATGGGCAAGCTGCTGGCGGGATCGAACTGGTTTCTGGCGGTGCGGATCAGGGAGCATTTCCCCGTCCACTTCCACTTCCACTTCCACTTCCACTTCCACTTCACCGGCCCGGACTTCGCGGCGATGGTTGACGCCGAAACCCTGAAGATCATCGAAGGCGACATGCCCCGCGCGGTGGCGCGCGAGGTCATGGAGTGGGCGCAGGCGAACCGCGCCGTCGTGATCGCCGAGTGGAACAGGTGCAACCCGGACCTCCAGTACACCTCCAAGGCGAAGGAGCAGCCCGATGAATGAGACACCGCGCATCGACACCGTCACCATCAGCGGGACCGTCCTGACGATTGGGTGGCGGGATGGCACAACCGACGACATCGACATCGCCGGATGGCTTGCCCAGCCCGGCCCGCCCGAATGCGACATCCTGAAGGACCCTGCCGTTCTGGCGCGCCCGAAAGTCGCCCAGTGGGGAACCGTCGTCGCCTGGGACGAGGACGGTGATGTCGGGATCGACAACGTCCATCTTCGCCTGCTGGCCGAGCAGCAGAAGCCTTTTGGCGCGGAGGACATCGCTGCGTGGCAGGAGCGCCTTCGTCTCTCCAACAACGAAGCCGCCGACCTCCTCAACGTCGGCAAGAGCACGTTCCACGGCTATAAGACCGGTTCCCCCATCCCCGCTGTGGTGAAGATCGCTTGCCGGGCGATAGAGCGTGACCCGCTGCTGTTCGAAGCCCATTACCGGCCCCGCCCGCCCGCCGGGCGCCCGCCAAGGGCCGCCTAGCCTTGCCCCCCTCGCCGCCCCGCCCCGGTCCCCTGACGTGGTCCCCGCTTCCGGGGGCCACGTCACTCGACGAAGGCGCGGCGGAAGCTGTCGCGGACCGGCTGGAGCAGGTAGCCCAGCATGCTCCGCTCCTCCGCGATCACCATCACCTCGACCGGCATGCCGGGGGAGAGCGCCACCTCCGGCCGCTGCGCGAGCTGGTCCGCGTCGATGGCGACGCGGACCAGATAATAGGGCTGCCCGTCGCGCTCGTCGTGCAGGATGTCGGCGGACACGCGCAGGACGCGGGCGTCGAGGTGGGGAACGGCGCGCTGCCGGTAGGCCAGCAGCACGACCCGGGCGGGCAGCCCTTCGCGCACCGATCCGATGACCGCCGGCGGCGCGCGGGCGTCGACGTAGAGGCGCTCGCCCTCCGGCACCACCTCCATGATCGGGTCGGCGGCCGGCACCACCGCGCCGGCCGCGAAGTGGCGGAGGTTCATCACCCGCCCGTCCTGGGGGGCGAGCAGCTCGCGGCGGCTGTGCCGGACCCGGGCGGTGGCCAGCTTCTCGCGGGTTTCCACCAGGTCCGCCTGGGTCTGGCGCAGCTCCTCGACGGTCTGCCGCGCGTGGTCGGCCTTCAGGCTCTCGATCTGGAGGCGGACGGCGGCGGTCTCCTCGCGCAGGGCGGCGATGCGGGCGGCGTGGTCCTCCTGCTGCCCCTCCAGCGCCACCGCCGCGCGTTGCAGGGCCAGCAGGCGCGGACGGCGCTCCAGGCCGCGGCGGACCAGCTCCTCGACTCCCGCCACCTCCTCGCGGATGTAGGCGAGTTGCCGGGCGCCGCTGGCGATCTGCGCCTCCAGGGAGCGGATCTGCGCGTGCTGCTGCTCGATCCGCTGGAGCGCCATCCCCACCTGTCCGGCCAGCGTGTCGCGGCGCGTCGTGAAGATCCGCTCCTGCCCGTTCAGGATGTCGCGCAGGCGCGGATCGTCGCGGCGGGACTCAAGCTCAGGGGGAAAGCGCACGCCGTCCAGCCCGTCGCGCTCCGCGGTCAGGCGCGCCTCCTCGGCGCTCCGGCGGTCGCCCTGCTCCTCCAGAAGGGCGAGGAGCGACCGGCTTTCCACATCGTCCAGCCGCAGGAGCGGCTGGCCCGCCGTCACGCGCTCCCCCTCGCGGACCCGCAGTTCGGCGATGATCCCGCCATCGGGGTGCTGGATGGCCTTGGCGTTGGTCTCGACCCGCACCAGCCCCGGCAGCACGGCCCCGCCGGCGAGCGGCGCCAGGGCGGCCCAGGCGACGGCGCCGCCGAACCCGACACCCGCCGCCAGCAGGCCGGCGGCGGCGAGCCGCCGGATCGGCGGTCGGTCGGGCACGGTGCGGGACGGCTCGGCCGGGAGGGATGCGGACGCCTCGTGGGGATCGGTCATGGCCGTCGCGCCGCGTTCGGGGGTGTTCAGGGACCGCCGCCGGTGCGGACCGCGCCGCTCCGGGGGGCTGCCACGGGCGCCCTCTTCAGGCGCTCCACCACCTCCGCCCGCGGGCCGATCTGGTCGATCACGCCGTGGCGCAGGATCAGGATGCGGTCGGCGGCGGCCAGGATGCCCGGCCGGTGGCCGATGACCACGACCACCGCGCCGGCCGCCTTGACCGCGGCGATGGCCGCGTTCAGCGCGGCCTCGCCCTCGGCGTCGAGGCTGGCGTCCGGCTCGTCGAGGACCACCAGCCGCGGGCTGCCGAACAGGGCGCGGGCCAGGGCGACGCGCTGCCGCTGGCCGCCGGACAGGGGGATGCCGTCCTCGCCGATCACCGTGTCGTACCCGTCCGGCAGGCGCAGGATCATCTCGTGCACGCCGGCAAGGCGGGCGGCCTCCACCACCCGTTCCGGCTCCGCCCGGCCCATGCGGGCGATGTTGGCCCGCAGGCTGCCGTCGAACAGCGCCACGTCCTGGGGCAGATAGCCGATGTGGGGACCGAGGTCGGCGCGGTCCCAGGCGGCGACGTCGGCGCCGGCCAGCCGCACGCGGCCGGCGTCGGGGCGGCGCACGCCCACCAGCAGCCGCGCCAGGGT
>JAEZHQ010000041.1 GCA_023416455.1 Pseudomonadota bacterium
GGTCGCCCTCGCCTACCCCGACCGCATCGCCCAGCGCCGCCCCGGCGCGCCGGCCGGCGGCGCGGCGGCGCAGTACCGCCTGTCCAACGGGCGCGGCGCCTTCTTCCCTGACGCCGAGCCGCTGATCGCCGAGGAATGGCTGGCCGTCGCCGACCTCGACGGGGCGGCGCGCGAATCGCGCATCTTCCTGGCCGCCCCGGTCACGCTGGCCGAGCTGGAGGAGGGTTTCGCCGAGCATGTCCGCACCGAGACCGTCGTCGCCTGGGACGACCGCGAGCAGGCCGTCCTGGCGCGCCGCCGCCGCCGGCTGTTCGCCCTGGTGCTGAAGGACGAGCGGCTGACCCAGCCGCCGGCCGGCGAGGTCGCGGCGGCCATGCTGGAAGGCGTGCGCGCGATGGGGCTGGCCTGCCTGCCCTGGACCGACGAGCTGCGCCGCTGGCAGGCCCGCGTCGCCTTCCTGCGCCGCATCGAGGGGGAGGACTGGCCGGACGTCTCCGACGCCGCCCTGCTGGACGGGCTGGAGGAGTGGCTGGCGCCCTTCCTGGACGGGGTGTCGCGGCGCGCCCACCTCGACCGGGTGGCGCTGTCCGACGCGCTGCGCGCCCGCCTGCCCTGGACCCTGCGGCAGCGGCTCGACACGGAAGCCCCGACCCATGTGGAGGTGCCCAGCGGCTCGCGCGTGCCCATCGACTATGGCGGCGACGAGCCGGTGCTGGCGGTCCGCCTCCAGGAGATGTTCGGGCTGGCCGAGACGCCGCGCATCGCCGGCGGGCGCGTCGCCCTGCTGCTCCACCTGCTGTCCCCGGCCCGCCGCCCGGTCCAGGTGACCCGCGACCTCGCCAGCTTCTGGGCCAACGCCTACAAGGCGGTGAAGGCCGACCTCAAGGGCCAGTACCCGAAGCATTACTGGCCCGACGACCCGCTCAAGGCCGAGCCGACCGCGCGGGCCAAGCCGCGGGGGCGCTGAGCCCGGCCGGTCTCGGGTCCGTGCGTTTGTTCTGATCCTAGAGTTCCGTGCGTTTAATCTGAAACGCACGGAACTCCAGGCCTTTGTTTTGCGAGCGGATTCACGCTTCAAATCGATTCCGATTTTACGCGATCCGCTCTATGCGGCGGCGTAGTCCCGCAGCCGCACCGGCAGGCGCCGCGCCCCCCAATCCCCCGGCCGCTCCTCGAACACGCCCGGAAGCGGCGTGCCGCACCGGAGGCAGGCGCCCGCCCCGTCCAGCGCCCAGCCGCCCAGGCGGTAGCCGCGCCGCCCGATCAGCACCGCGCCGCAACCGGCGCACAGGGTGCTGGAGCGCTCCGGGTCGTCCAGGTTGCCGACATAGACGTGGCGCAGGCCGTTCCCCCGGGCGATGCCGTGGGCGCGGATCAGCGTGGCGTGCGGGGTCCAGCCCTTGTCGCGCATCTTGTGGTCTGGATGGAAGGCGGTGAAATGGAGCGGCACGTCGGGGCCGAGCGTCCCGGCGATCCAGCCGGTCATGGCGTGCAGCTCGGCATCGGAATCATTCTCGCCCGGGATCAGCAGCGTGGTGATCTCGACCCAGACGTCGGTCTCGCGCTTCAGGTAGGCCAGGGTCTCCAGCACGGGCGCGAGGTGGCTTCCGGTGACCTTGTGGTAGAAGGACTCGGAGAAGGCCTTCAGGTCGACGTTCGCGGCGTCCATGTGGCGGTAGAACTCGACGCGCGGCTCCGCGCAGATGTAGCCGGCGGTGACCGCGACGTTCCGGATCCCGGCCTCGCGGCAGGCCTGCGCCACGTCCACGGCGTATTCCAGGAAGATGACCGGGTCGTTGTAGGTGTAGGCGACCGAACGGCAGCCCGTCGCCCGGGCCGCCCGCGCGATGGTTTCGGGCGCGGCGGCGTCGGACAGCGTGTCGAACTCGCGGGATTTGGAGATGTCCCAGTTCTGGCAGAACTTGCAGGTCAGGTTGCAGCCGGCCGTGCCGAAGGACAGGACCGGCGTGCCCGGCAGGAAGTGGTTGAGCGGCTTCTTCTCGATGGGATCCACGCAGAAGCCGGAGGAGCGCCCGTAGGTGGTCAGCACCAGCTGGTCGCCCTGGCGCTGGCGCACGAAGCACAGCGCCTGCTGCCCGTCGGACAGCTTGCAGTGGCGCGGGCAGACGTCGCATTGCAGCCGCCCGTCGTCGAGCGCGTGCCAATAGCGGGCGGGAACGGCCTGTGGGGCGGACGGGCCGCCGGGATCGCTGTGGGAATCGCTGTGAGGCATGGCGAAGGTCCAGGGCCGGCCGGCAGGCCGGGATCAGGGGATCGGCGCGCGCGCGGGTCCGGGGGTGGAAAGCCGGGGCGCCCGGGGAAGAACCGGCCGCGGCGCGCTTGCAAAGCGCCGGGCGCCCTTCCCACATGTGGGAGAGGCCGCCCGCTGCGGCAAACCCATTCTCCGGCCCTATCCTTCCGATGACCATGATGCTGCGCGCTCCGGCCGTGGCGGGGGCCTTCTATCCCGCCGACCCCGCCGCCCTCGCCCGCATGGTGGGCGACTGCGTCGGGGACGCCCATGTCGAGCCGTTGCCGGCCAAGGCGATCATCGCCCCGCACGCCGGCTACGTCTATTCCGGCCGCGTCGCCGGCACCGCCTACGCCGCCGTCCGTCATCTGGGCGACCGGGTGACGCGCGTCGTGCTTCTCGGCCCGGCGCATCGGCTCAGCTTCCGGGGGATCGCCGTGCCCTCGGCGGACGGGCTGGCCACCCCGCTCGGCGCGGTGCCGGTGGACGCCGCGGCCCTGCACGCCGTCCGCGGCCTGCCGGGCCTGCGGGAACTGGACGCCGCCTTCGACGGCGAGCACGCGCTGGAGGTTCATCTTCCCTTCATCCAGTGCCTGTTCCCACGGGCCGCGGTGGTCCCCCTGCTCGTCGGCGACGCCGAACCGGCCGATGTCGACGCCCTTCTGGAAGCGCTGTGGGGCGGTCCGGAGACGCTGATCGTGGTCAGCTCCGACCTCAGCCACTTCCACGACCACGCCTCCGCCTGCCGCCTCGACCGCGACACCTCGCACGCCATCGAGGCGGCCGACGTCGGGCGCCTGTGCGGCGAGCGCGCCTGCGGCCATGTGCCGGTGGCCGGCCTGCTGATGCGCGCCCGCGCGCTCGACCTGCGGATCACCACCCGCGACCTGCGCAACTCCGGCGACACCGCCGGCGACCGGCATCGGGTGGTCGGCTACGGAGCCTACAGCCTGGAACCGGCGGACGAGGCCCGCCTGCCGGACGCCCAGCGCGCGCTGCTTCTGGAAACGGCGCGGCGCACGCTGGCCCACGCGGTGCACGACGGCCGCGCGCCGGACCTCCGCGATGAGGATTTTCCCCTGCCGCTGCGCGCCATCCGCCGGACCTTCGTCACGCTGGAGGTGGAGGGCGCCCTGCGCGGCTGCGTCGGCAGCGTCCAGGCGACCCGGCCGCTGGCCGAGGACGTGGTCGCCAACACGCTGCGCTCGGCGCTCCAGGATCCCCGCTTCGGCCCGCTGACCGCCGCGGAGCTGCCGCGCGTGGTGATCACCCTGTCGATCCTCAGCCATGACCGCCCGCTGCCCTTCCGGGATGAGGCGGAGCTGGCGGCCCGGCTGCGGCCCGGCACCGACGGGCTGCTCCTGCGCCCCCGGCACAGCGGCGCCCTGTTCCTGCCCAAGGTCTGGAACGCCCTTCCCGAGCCGCGGGCCTTCGTGGCACAGCTCAAGCGGAAGACGGGGCTTCCCGCCGACCACGACGTCGCCGGCCTGGAAGCCTTCGTCTTCACGGCGGAGACCTTCGCCACGGCCCAGGCTGCGGCGCGCTGACGGGACGCTCGCGGCACTTCCCGCCCCCACGCCCGGCGGGCCGCTCCGGCCCGGCGGACGGGACGCCCCACGGGCCGGCTACAGGCCGAGGCCGCTCGGTGCGGTGACCGCGTGCTCCTTCAGGATGGCGTCGGAGACCGCCGACACCTCGACCAGTTGGACCTCGTAGCCCCACAGGTTGGCGATGTGGCGCAGCACGGCCTTGGCGTCGCTCTCGTCCAGCAGGACGCCGTTGGTCACCCGGTGATGCAGGATCAGCTTGCGGTCGCCGGCGAGGTCGACGTCCACGATCTGGATGTCCGGCTCCAGGAAGGCGAGGTCGTACTGGCGCGCCAGAAGCTTCCGGACGTGGCGGTAGCCGCGCTCGTTGTGGATGTGCTCGACCAGCAGATAGGGGTCCTCGGCGTCGTCGCGCACGCTGAACAGCCGGTGCTTGCGGATGAGGTGCGGGCTCAGATACTGGAGCACGAAGCTCTCGTCGCGGAAGTTGGCCCAGGCCTCGCGCAGCGCGGCCATGCCGTCGCCCTGGCCGGCGAGGTTGGGGTACCATTCCCGGTCCTCGTCGGTGGGCTTCTCGGCGATGCGCACGATGTCCTGCATCATCGCGAAGCCCAGCGCGTAGGGGTTGATGCCGGAGAAGCGCTGGTCGTCGAACTCCGGCTGGAACACCACCGCCGTGTGCGAATGCAGGAACTCCAGCATCGCCCCTTCGCTGATCATGCCCTTCTCGTACAGCCGGTTCATGATCGAGTAATGGACGAAGGTGGCGCAGCCCTCGTTCATCAGCTTGGTCTGCTTCTGGGGGTAGAAATACTGCGCGATGTGGCGGACGATGCGGAGGATTTCGCGCTGCCAGTGGTCGAGCCGGGGCGCCTTCTTCTCCAGGAAGTAGAGCAGGTTTTCTTCCGGCAGCCCGAGCAGCTTCTTGCGCTCCGACACCGTCTTCGACGCGCGCTGGGTGCCGGCGGCCAGCTTGGGCACGGTGCGCCACAGGTCGTTGAAGGTCTGCTCCTGGTACTCCTGGCGTTCGCGCTCGCGCTTCTGTTCCAGCCGCAGGTCGAGCGTGCGCTTCTTCGGGTACTTGTGGACGCCCTGGTTCATCAGCGCGTGGGCGGCGTCCAGCACCCGCTCCACGGCGTGGTGGCCGTAGCGGTCCTCGCACTGGCCGATGTAGGCCTTGGCGAACTCCAGATAGTCGAGGATGCCCTCGGCGTCCGTCCACTGCTGGAAAAGCTGGTTGTTCTTGAAGAAATGGTTGTGCCCGAAGGCGGCGTGGGCGATCACCAGCGTCTGCATCGTCATGGTGTTCTCTTCCATGATGTAGCTGATGCAGGGGCTGGAATTGATGACGATCTCGTAGGCCAGGCCGCGGTAGCCCTTGCGGTAGAGCATCTCGTCACGGGCGAAATGCTTGCCGAAGGACCAGTGCCGGTACATCAGCGGCATGCCGATCGAGGAGTAGGCGTCGAGCATCTGCTCGGCGGTGATCACCTCGATCTGGTTGGGGTAGACGTTGAGGCCCATCTCGTTGACCGCGATGTCCTCGATGGCGTCGTAGACGCGCTTGATCTTGTCATAGTCCCAGTCGGCCCCGTCGTAGAGCAGACCTTCCGGCTTGGTGATCACAGCGGCCATGCGTCGGTTCCTTGTCAGTGCCCGTGCGGCGCGGGCCGGGCCGCGGGGGTCGGCCCCGGCCTTACGCCTTCGCCTTCTCGCGGGCGAACAGCTCGCGGAAGACGGGGAAGATCTCGCGGCGCGAGCGCACGCGCCGCATGGCGAGCGGCAGGTCCGGGCGCTGCACCATCTTGTAGGTGCGCCACAGCTCGGTCTCGCGGCCCAGGGCCGACAGGCCCATGTTGTGCTCCGCCGCCACCTCGATGTAGGCGAAATACTGGCACATGGGCAGGATCACCTCGCGCAGCAGGCCCGCCGAGCGGGCGTTGTCCGATGACATGTTGTCGCCGTCGGACGCCTGGGCCGCGTAGATGTTCCACTCGTTCTCCGGGTAGCGTTCCTTGACCACCCGCTGCATCTCCTCCAGCGCCGTGGACACCACGGTGCCGCCGGTTTCGGTGGAGTAGAAGAACGTGTCCTCGTCCACCTCCTTGGCCTCGTGGGTGTGGCGGATGAAGACGATGTCGACCGAGCGGT
>JAEZHQ010000056.1 GCA_023416455.1 Pseudomonadota bacterium
GCCTCGGCGCCACCGGCTTCATCGACCGCGCGGCGCTGCTGGAGAAGGGGCCGCCGCTCCAGAAGGAGCGCTGGGCCGGCGCCGTCGATTCGGTGGGCAGCCAGACCCTGGTCAACGTCCTGTCGCAGACCGTCTACGGCGGTGCGGTGGCGGCCTGCGGGCTGGCCGGCGGCGCCGACCTGCCGGGCACCGTGCTGCCCCACATCCTGCGCGGCGTCGCCCTGCTCGGCGTCGATTCCGTGATGGCGCCGCAGGCCAAGCGTGCCTCCGCCTGGGCGCGGCTGGCGCGCGACCTGGACCGGGACCGGCTGAAGGGCATGTACGAGGTCCAGCCCTTCGCGGCGCTGCCGGATCTCGCCGGCCGGATCCTCGCGGGCCAGATCCGCGGCCGGGTCGTCATCGACATCAACGGCTGAGACATCAACGGCTGAGCCGCACGGGGGGCGGAGCCGTGCCGGCGGCACCCGGCCGATTGCCCGGCGGATCACCCGGCCGATCGATGCGGGCGCATCAGCCGGTGCGCTCCGCCCTCCGCTCCAGCGCCGCGCGGTAGCGCTCGCGGGTGTAGGCGACGAGGTCCGCCAGCGCCCGTGCGCCCGCCTCGGCGTCGCGCTCCTCCACCGCCCGCAGGATCCGCTCATGGAAGCCGGCCACCGCCTGACGGTCGCGCACCCGGAAGATGATCATGTTGCTGACCGGCTGAAGCGCCTCGACGACGGCGTGCATCAGGAACCCGAGGAGCGCGTTGCCGCCGGCGTCGACCAGCGCCCGGTGGAACCGGACGTCGGAGGCGCAGAACTCCTCGTCGGTCAGGGCGGCGTTCCGCTGCCGTTCCAGCTCGTCCCGCATGATGGCGAGATGCTGGTCCGTGCGGTGCTCCACCGCCAGCCGGCAGCACACGGCCTCCAGTTCGAGACGGGCGGTGGCCATGTCGTCCAGGCTGATGTCGCCCACCGCGACCATCAGCGTGGTGGCGTTGGCGAGCGACTGCGCGGCCTCCTCCGGGGCCGGGCTGGCGACGAAGTTCCCGCCGGCCGGGCCGCGCCGCGAGCGGATCAGATGCTGGGCGGCCAGCCGCTTCAGGGCCTCGCGCACGGTCGGGCGGGAAACCCTGAAGCGCTGCGCAAGCTCCTCCTCGGTCGGCAGGCGCTCGTCCACCTTGAGCCGACCGTCCATGATCGCGGCGCGGATGCTCTCGGCAATCTGCTTGGCCGCGCTGACCGTTACCACGCTCTCGAATTCCACCGCCATTCCCGTGCCGCTCCGCATTCCTGACCCCGCTCAGCGTAGCACGGCGGCGCTCCGACCGTCTCGTTAAAAGTCATGTCATTATTTGTTTGACAAATAGCCGTCGGGACGATGAACTGATCCGGCCTGTCGCCCACAATCCGTATAACCAAACAATCCGGCAACGCTGTGGGCGGGGCCGCGAAGCGCGGGGGCGCTTTGCGTGCATGACAGCGGGCTTGCCCCGTCCCGCCAGGGCGGTGCAGGCCCACAGCATGGTGGGAGGAATGCATATGCGTCTTCTGGCTGTGACCGCCGCGGCGGCCACCCTTGTCAGCCTGTCCCTGCCGAGCGTGGGGCAGGAGCTTCCCGTGTTCCGGGTGGGCGTCCTCAACGACCAGTCCGGCCTCTACTCCGACATCGCCGGTTTCGGCTCGGTGGAGGCGGCGAAGATGGCCGTGGAGGACTTCAAGCCCGAGGAGAAGGGGTTCCGGGTCGAGATTCTCGCCGCCGACCATCTGAACAAGACGGACATCGGCTCGAACATCGTGCGCGAGTGGTTCGACCGCGACAAGGTCGACGTGGTTGCCGACGTCCCCACCTCGTCGATCGCGCTCGCCGTGGCCGACATCGTGAAGGGCAAGGACAAGGTGTTCCTGGTCGCCAGCGCCGGCATCTCCGACCTGACGGGCAAGAGCTGCTCGCCCAACACCGTCCACTGGACCTACGACACCTGGGCGCTGGCCAACGGCACCGCCAAGGCGGTGATCGGGACGGGCGGCGACTCCTGGTACTTCCTGACCGCCGACTACGCCTTCGGCCACTCCCTCGAACGCGACGCGGTCGACATCATCAAGGCCAACGGCGGCAAGGTCGTGGGCGGTGTCCGCCCGCCCTTCCAGACGCCCGACTTCTCGTCCTTCCTCATCCAGGCGCAGAGCAGCGGCGCCAAGATCATCGCGCTCGCCAATTCCGGCGGCGACACCATCGCCTCCGTGAAGCAGGCCGCCGAGTTCGGCATCACCAGCGGCGGCCAGAAGCTGGCCGGCCTCCTGGTCTTCCTGACCGACGTGCATTCCATCGGCCTGGACACCGCCCAGGGGCTGCTGCTGACCGAAGCCTTCTACTGGGATCTGAACGAGGAAACCCGGGCCTGGACCAAGCGCTTCGTGGGGCGGAACAAGGGCAAGTACCCGACCATGAACCAGGCCGGGACCTACGCCTCGATCACCCATTGGATGAAGGCGGTGGCCGCCATGCCCGACAAGGCGGCGGCGCGCAGCGGGAAGCGGGTGGTTGACCAGATGAAGGCCCTTCCCACCGAAGACCCGCTGTTCGGCAAGGGCAGCATCCGCGCCGACGGCCGCAAGATCCACGACATGTACCTCTTCGAAGTCAAGGCGCCCGCCGAGTCCAAGGGTCCCTACGACTACTACAAGCTGGTCAAGACGATCCCCGGGGCCGAGGCCTTCCGCCCCCTGGGCACGTCCGAGTGCCCCCTGGTCAAGGGCGCGACCGGCAACTGATACGGACGGCGCCGCGACGGCGCCGTCCCCATCACCCGCTCACATCAACGCCGTCGCCTTGATCCGCCGGGTTCCACCGGCAGCGCCCGAGCAAAGCGTGCAGGCGCCGCCGACAGGACAACGAACGAGGACGCTGCCATGGTCGCGGCCAGCCTGAAATCGACGAAGCGGAGGAGCGGGAAGGCGCTTTCCCTGTCCGTCCTCCTGGTCAGCGAGGTGGCCGCCATGTCGGTCTGGTTCGCCACCACGGCGTCCCTGGCGGACATCAAGGCCCACTGGCAGCTCGGCGCCTTCCACGAGGCCCTCCTCACCAGCAGCGTGCAGGCGGGTTTCGTGGCCGGGACGCTGCTCAGCGCGCTGCTCAGCCTGCCCGACCGGGCGGACCCGCGGCGGCTGTTCTGCCTGTCGGCCCTGGTGGCGGCGGCGGCCAACCTGGCCGTCCTCGCCTTCGAGCCGACCGATGTCATGATCCCGGTGCTGCGCTTCGTCACCGGGCTGTGCATGGCCGGCGTCTACCCGGTCGGCATGAAGATCGCCGCCACCTGGGCCGACCGCGACCTCGGGCTGCTGATCGGCCTGCTCATCGCCGCGCTGACGCTTGGGTCGGCCTCGCCGCATCTGCTGGCCGCGCTGGGCGGGGTGGACTGGCACATCCCCTATCTGGCGGCGTCCGCCGGCGCGCTGGTGGCCGGGCTGCTGATCAACCTGGCCTCCATCGGGCCGAACCTCGCCAAGGCGCCGCCGCTGCGGCTGGGGAACGCCCTGGAGGCGTGGCGCAACTACCCGCTGCGGCTGGCCAATCTCGGCTATTTCGGCCACATGTGGGAACTCTACGCCATGTGGGCCTGGCTGGCCGTCTTCCTTCACGAGAGCTTCGCGGTGACCATGGGCGCCGCGGCCGGCGGCCCCGCGAAGCTGGCGACCTTCGTGGTGGTCGGGGCCGGGGCGGTCGGCGCGCTCGCCGGCGGCTGGTGCGCCGACCGCTGGGGCCGCACCCTCGTCACCTCCGTCGCCATGGCGGTCAGCGGCGGCTGTGCGCTGGTCATCGGCTTCCTGTTCGGCGGCCCTCCCCTTCTCATCGTCGCCGTGGGCGTGGTGTGGGGGGTGAGCATCATCGCCGACTCCGGCCAGTTCTCCGCCGCCGTCGCGGAACTCAGCGACCGCTCGCTGATCGGGACGATGCTCACCCTCCAGACCTGCGTCGGATTCCTGCTGACGCTCGTCAGCATCCACCTCATACCCTACGTCGTCGAACTCGTCGGCTGGCGCTACGCCTTCGCGTCGCTGGCGATCGGGCCGTTCCTCGGCATCCTCGCCATGATGCGCCTGCGGGCGCATCCGGCCGCGGCCCGCATCGCCGGCGGACGCCGCTGAGCCGCCCCCGACCACCGTCGCAACCCAAGGTGCCCCATGACCCACACCACCATTCAGCTAGACAAGCGTGACGGCGTCGCGTGGCTGGTGCTGAACCGGCCGGAGCGGCTGAACGCCCTCAACCAGACCATGCTCGGCGAGATCAACGAGGCGCTCGACGAGGTCGAGGCCGACGACCGGCTGCGCGCGGTCGTGGTGACCGGCGCCGGCTCCGCCTTTTCCTCGGGATTCGACCTCAAGGAACAGATGGAGCGGCGCCCCCAGGGCATCGGCCAGTGGCGGGGCATCCTGCGCAAGGACTTCGACACGGTGGTGCGGTTCTGGCATTTCCCCAAGCCGACCATCGCCGCGGTCAACGGCCATTGCCTGGCCGGCGCCTTCGAGCTGGCGCTGGCCTGCGACATGACCATCGCCGCCGACAGCGCGGTCTTCGGCGAACCCGAACTCAAGTTCGGGGCCGGCATCGTCGTCATGCTGCTTCCCTGGATGGTCGGGCCGAAGCTGGCCAAGGAGATCATCATGACCGGCGCCGACCGGATACCGGCGGCCAAGGCCCAGGAGATGGGCATCGTGAACCGGGTGGTCGCCCGCGGCGAACTGGAGGCGGCGGCGATGACGCTGGCCCGCCACGTCGCCGCCGTCGATCCCACGCTCATGCGCCAGACCAAGCGGGCGCTCAACCGGACCTTCGAGATCATGGGCATGGGCGAGGCTCTGGAAGCCGCCCTGGACATCGACCTCCTGATCGAGGGCGAGGGGTCGCCGGACAAGATCCAGTTCATGGAGATCGCCCGCCGCGACGGGCTGCGGGCGGCGCTGGCCTGGCGCGATGCCCGCTTCCCTGCGGAGGGCGGGACGCCATGAGCGGAGGCCATGCGACCACCCCCCTGCTCGCGTCGCTGGTCCTGGAGGCGCTCCGGGACGGCCGGGACCCGGTCATCGCCGAGGGCAGCGAACAGCTGCGCGCGCCCGCGCTTCTGGAGCGCGCGCGCGCCGTCCAGGCCGGGCTGGCCGGGCGGGGCCTGCGCCCGGACGAGCCGGTCATCGTCCGCGTCGCCCTCCACCCGGCCGATTTCGCCGCCTTCCTCGGCACCTGGATGGGCCGCGGGGTCGCCGTTCCCGTCCATGCCGGGACGCCGGAGGCGGTGCTGCGCGCCCTCCAGGAGCGCACCGGCGCCCGCCTGACCCTGACCGGGGCCACCGGGGCGATCGACGACCACGGATCGGCCCCGCCCGAGCGTCCGCTGCTGCGCGGCGCCGCCCTGGTCATCTTCACCTCGGGCTCGACCGGGACGCCCAAGGGTGTCGTCCTGGGGCACGAACGCTTCGCCGGGAAGCTCCGCGTTTTGCAGGACATGCTGCGGCTGTCGCCCGCCTCCCGCACGCTGCTGCCCTTGCAGATCACCTTCATCTTCGGCGTCTGGGCCGGCCTGCTGTCGATCCTGTCCGGCGGGCATCTGCGGCTGATGGGCAAGTTCACTCCGGCCGCCGCCCGCGAGGCGCTGGCCGACGGCGCCACCACCGCGGCGCTCGTCCCGACCATGCTGCGGGCGCTGTTCGCCGATCCCGAAGGGCCGGGGCCGGCACCCGCGCTCCGCCAGGTCCTGACCGGCGGGGAGCCGCTCGGCGGCGGGCTGGGCCAGCGGATCGCGGCGGCCTGGCCGGCGGCCGGCATCCATGACCTGTACGGGCTGAGCGAAACCGGATCCTGCGATTTCTGCCTGCGCCCGGAGGATCTGGCCCGCGGCCTGGGCTCGATCGGGCGGCCCACGGCGGGGGTGGAATTCCGCATCGCCGGTGCCGCGGCCGACGGGGTGGGGGAGCTTCAGATAAGGACCCCCTACGGCATGCTCGGCTACCTCGACCAGGAGGCGCTGACTCGGGACTCGTTCCAGGACGGCTATTTCCGGACCGGCGACCTCGCCCGGCTGCGGCCCGACGGCTTCGTGGAGCTGGCCGGGCGCTCGAAGGACGTCATCTCCCGCGGCGGCAACAAGATCGTTCCCCTGGAGCTGGACCGCCTCTTCGCCTCCCATCCCGATGTGGCGGCGGCGCTCGCCACCGGCGTCCCGGATCCGCTGCTGGGGGAACGCATCCATCTCCTCGTGGTGCCGCAGCCGGGCGCCCGCCTCGACCCGCCGGCGCTGCTGGCCTGGGCGACCGGCAAGGTCGAGAAGTTCAAGCTGCCGGACGTCATCCACTTCGCCGCCGAGCTTCCCTCGGGGCGCACCGGGAAGGCGGACCGCTCGGCCCTGCGGGAGCGGATCACCGGCGGCCTCTACGAACGGCCGTAGAGCGGATCGCGTCGGCCGGACCCGGTTTGCCGCGTGAATCCGCGCGCAGAACAAGGCCCTGGAGCGTCGTGCGTTTCACCGTGAACGCACGGCGCTCCAGCCGGCAGCCGGCCTTGCCGATGCAAGACCAACAACGAAGAACAGGAGGAAAGCGCCCTTGGCGGAGGACATCATTCTCGAGGCGCGCGGGCTGACGAAGGAGTTCAAGGGTTTCGTGGCGGTGAAGGAGGTCGACCTCCAGGTGCGCCGCGGCACCATCCACGCCCTGATCGGCCCCAACGGCGCCGGCAAGAGCACGGTGTTCAACCTGCTCACCAAGTTCCTCACCCCCACCCACGGCCGGATCCTCTACAAGGGCCGCGACATCACCGGCCTCAAGCCGGCCGACATCGCGCTCCTGGGGCTGGTCCGCTCCTTCCAGATCTCGGCCGTCTTCCCGCATCTGAGCGTGCTGGAGAACGTGCGCGTCGCCTTGCAGCGCCCGCTCGGCACCAGCTTCCACTTCTGGAGGCCGGAGGCCAGCCTGCACGCCCTGCACGAGCGCGCCCACGAGCTGATCGAGGCGGTCAACCTCACCCCCTGGGCCGGCCACACCGCCGCCGAGCTGCCCTACGGGCGCAAGCGCGCCCTGGAGATCGCCACCACGCTGGCCCTCGATCCCGAGGTCATGCTGCTCGACGAGCCGCTGGCCGGCATGGGCCACGAGGACATCGAGGGCACCGCCGCCCTGATCCGCCGGGTCGCCGCCGAGCGCACCGTGCTCATGGTCGAGCACAACCTCTCGGTCGTCGCCCATCTCTCCGACACCATCACCGTGCTGCGCCGCGGCGAGGTCCTGGCCGAGGGACCCTACGCCGTGGTCTCCAAGAACGCCCAGGTCATGGAAGCCTACATGGGGACGGGACATGCCTGACACGCTGGTG
>JAEZHQ010000117.1 GCA_023416455.1 Pseudomonadota bacterium
GGCCGGCGCCGGGCTGGCCGGCGCGCTCGCCGCCCTGGTGCTGGCCACGGTCCGGCAGCCCCTGCGCCGCTTCGAGGAGCATTTCGACACGGTCGCCCGCGGCGACTTCCTGCACGAGGTCGAGACCCCCGCGGCGCCCGAGTTCCGCCGGCTGAGCGCGCTGCTGCGCGCGCTCAAGGCCAAACTCGCCTACGCCGTGCAGGAGCGCGCCGAGCAGGAGCGCCAAGCCGGCGAGGACCGCCGCCGCGCCCTGCTCGACATGGCGGCGACGGTGGAGCGCGAGGCCAGCGCCGCGGTCGAGCAGGTCGCCGGGCGCACCGCCGCCATGGCCGAGGGGGCCGACCGCATGGCCCAGGGCGCCGACCGGGTCAGCCAGCATTCCCAGGGGGTGGCCGCGGCGGCCGAGCAGGCGCTCGCCAACGCCCAGGCGGTCGCCGCGGCGACCGAGGAGCTGGCCGCCTCGATCGAAGAGATCACCAGCCAGGTCAACCATTCCGGGGCGGTGACGCGATCCGCGGTGGCCGACAGCCGGCGCACCGAGGAGGCCATCCTGTCGCTGTCCAACGAGGTCGCCCGCATCGGCGAGATCGCCACGCTGATCTCCGACATCGCCGGACAGACCAACCTGCTGGCGCTGAACGCCACCATCGAGGCGGCCCGCGCCGGCGAGGCCGGCAAGGGCTTCGCCGTGGTCGCCCAGGAGGTGAAGAACCTGGCGACCCAGACCGCCCGCTCCACCGAGGAGATCACCCGCCAGATCACCGAAATCCAGGGGGCGACGCGCAGCGCCGTGGACGCGGTGTCGGGAATCGGGCGGACGATCGGGACGATCGACCAGATCTCCTCCTCGATCGCCGCGGCGATGGAGGAACAGGCGGCGGCGACCCGGGAGATCAGCCGCAACGTGGTCGAGACCAGCGCCGCGGCGCAGGAGGTGTCGTCTCTGATCGCCTCGGTGTCGCGCGACGCCGACGAGACGCGCGGCCAGGCGAGCGGGGTGCATGTGAATTCCGACGAGGTGGCGCACAGCATCCAGGCGCTGCGCCAGGTGCTGGTGCGGGTGGTGCGGACCTCGACCAAGGACGCCGACCGGCGCATCGCCGTGCGCTACCGCTGCGACGCGCCCTGCACGCTGCGGTCCGGCGCCGGGCAATGGGACGGGCGGGTGCAGGACCTGTCGGAGGGTGGGGCGACGGTGACCGGTGTGGCGGCGCTGGTCGCCGGCTCGGCGGGCACGCTGACCATCCCCGGGCACGGGCTGGAACTGCCGTTCGAGGTGCGCGGCCTGGGCGGCGACCGCCTGCACCTGCAATTCCACGATCTCGACGAGCGTCGGCTGACCGCGCTGCGGACGGTGCTCGGCCGGCTCTCCCCGCTGGCCGCCTGATGGCCGCCGGAGGGAAGCGGCCCGGGCGGCGGTGATGGTCGGCCGATGAGGGTCGGGAGCGGTCCCGCAGGGGTGGGGAGACGGCCGGCGTGATCGGGAGGCGCATGGCCGCAGGTCTCCGCGGCGCGTGGGCGCGGGTCGGGCTCCGGGCGCGCCTGGAAGCCTTCATCCTGCTGTCCCTGCTGCCGCTCGTCGCCCTGGTCGTCATCCAGTTCCTTCAGGAGCGCGGCCGTGAGATCGACCGCGCCCGCCAGAGCACCCTGCGGCTCGCCGAACTCGGCGCCGCGCGGCAGGCGGAGGTCGTGCAGCAGGCCCGCGGCGCGCTCCAGATGCTCGCGCTGGTGCCCGAGGTCCGGATGGCGCTCCCCGAGGAGTGCCAGGCGCTGCTGCGGCAGGCCGCCGCCCTCCATCCCTGGAGCACGGGCTTCTCGGTCGTGCACCCCGACGGGACGTTCCTGTGCGACAGCCAGGACCGCGCCGTGAACATCGCCGACCGGACCTATTTCCAGCGCGCCATGGCGACGCGGAGCTTCACGCTCAGCGATTATCTGGTCGGCCGCCGCAAAGGCCGGCCGGTCCTGATGGCCGTGCTGCCGACCGTCAACGACGTCGGCAAGGTCGACCGCCTGCTGATGGCCGGCATCGACCTGCAATGGCTGGCCGAGCTTTCGGCCGAGGTGGCGCGCGGGGTCGGGGGCGTCGTCACGCTGCTCGATGCGCAGGGCACGGTGCTGGCCCGCGCGCCCGACCCCCAGGCGGTGGATGGGCGTGCCCTGGCCGACCGCCCGCACATCCGGGAGATCCTCGACAAGCCGGCCGGCGTCGTCGAGGGCGCCGGCGCCGACGGCCGGACCCGGATCATCGGCTTCGCCCCGCTGGGGGAGGCCGGCGCCCGGATCGCCGTCTGGGTCGCCCGCGACGCGGCCGTCGCCGAGGTCGACCGGAGACTGCTGCTGAGCACCGGCGTCATGGCCGGGGTGGTGCTGGTCCTGGTGGTCGGCGTGTGGTTCCTGATGGAGGTGCTGGTCCTGCGCGGCCTGCGCCACCTCCAGGCATCGGCGGCCCATCTGTCGTCCGGACCCTTGGACCCGTTGCATCCCTGCCTGCCGGCGCCGATCCGCTCCGACGAGTTCGGCGCGGTCGCTCACACCTTCCGCACCATGGGCCGGACGCTCCGCACGCTGGCTTTCGAGGACCGGCTGACCGGTCTGGCCAACCGGCGCTTCCTGGACGCCTATATGGAGCGTCACCGCGAAGCCGGGTCCGGGGACGCCGCGCTGGCGGTTCTCTACCTCGACCTCGACGGTTTCAAGCCGGTCAACGACCGGCACGGGCACCCGGTCGGCGACGCCGTGCTGGGCGAGGTCGGCGTGCGCCTGACGCGCTGCGTGCGCGACGGCGATCTGGCCGCCCGCATCGGCGGCGACGAGTTCGCCGTGGTGCTGGCGCTGGGGGACGGCGCGACGCCCCGGCGCGCGCTGGAGGTTGCCGGCCGGATCATCGACAGCCTGGCCGCGCCCATTCCGGTGAACGGGATGGAGATCCGGATCGGGTGCAGCGTCGGCATCGCCCTGTGGCCGATGGACCACGGCGATCTGGCCGGGGTGCTCCGCCTGGCCGACCAGGCGCTTTACGCCGCCAAGCGCGCCGGGCGCGGGCGGGCGCGGCTGTACGCCGAGCTTGGCGTCGATTGTGGCCGGCCCGACGGGGCGGGCGGGCCGCCGTGACCCCGCCGCACCCCCGCCGCACCCCCGTCGCCCGGCGCCTCATCCCGGCCGGCCGTCGCCGCGGGGCCGGAGCAGGAGCGGCGCGTAGTCGTGGACGAACAGGGCGAAGGCGGCCGTCCACAGCAGGCCGGCGACGGTCAGCCCGTCGCCGGGCAGGGCGCCCGGCAGCAGCGGGCTGGCGACGCGAACGGCGGCGGCCAGCGTCAGCAGGGCGTAGCCGACGACGGTGCCGCGCGGCGCGACGAGCGGGCGGCCGGTGTGGCCGAGGGTGGCCCGGCTCATCACCGCCAGGATCATCGTGCCGAAGGCGCCGACGGTGAGGGCGTGCAGCCAGGCGGCGCCGAGGGCGAGGCCGCCGAGCAGCCAGGCGGCCTTGAGGGCGAGCGCGACGGCGATCCAGCCGTAGCCGAGATGGAGGATCCACAGGATCGGCTGCCCGAGCGTGCGGTCGCCGCGCCAGCGTGCCAGCCGCATGCCATGGGCGACCGTCGCGGCAAGCGCGAGCGCCCCGGCCAGCGGCCCGCTGGGAAGGGTGAGATCGGCCACCACCATGGCCGCGGTGGTCGCCAATGCCAGGGCGTCGAGGATGCAGGGGCCGCCGACCTCGGTGCCGTCGCCGCGGGCCCGCAGGGCGTTGCGCGTGAAGGCCGGGATGATGCGGCCGCCGATCACCGCAACCATCAGCAGCACGACCCCGGTGGTCAGGGCGATCCCCCGGGCCGCGCCGTCGGTCGCGACGCCCAGCCAGTCCAGGCGGAACAGCAGGTTCCCCGCCGTCAGCAGGGCGAGCAGGACGAGGAAGGCGGTGTTCCGCCACTTGCCGGCCCGCAGCAACGGGATCGCCACCGCCGCGCCGAGCGCCGGGAAGAAGGCGAGGTCGATGGCGCCGGCCACCCACCCCGTGGCGAGCGGCGGCAGGCTGGCGATGCGCCCGGCCAGCCACAGCGCCGCCAGGGCGGCCAGCGGCGCGCCGGTGACCGGGGCCGCTCCGGTCCAGTTGGGGATGGCCGTCAGCATGAATCCGGCGATCGCCGCGGCGGTGAAGCCGAACAGCAGTTCGTGGGCGTGCCAGGAGACCGGCGCCACGGCGCCGTCGGACGGCAGGATCCCGTTCAGGACGAGCAGCCAGGCGACGAGCAGCGCCGGGGCGGAAAGGCCGGCCAGAAGGAAGAAGGGGCGGAAGCCGTAGGCGAACAGCGCAAGCGGCGTCCGCCGGCGTGGAAGGTCGAAGGTCTGTGCGGTCATGGGGGACTCCGGATGCGGCGGCGGTGCGCCACCGGCACCACCACCCCCGCAGCCTAGGCCCGCCGCCGTCCCCCGTCTTTGTGCCGGCGCAAACACGGGTGCCGTCCGCATCACCCCGCGGGCGGCGGTCCGGTCCGCTCCTCGGTGACGGCGATCAGCGCCTGGGGCTGGCGGATCACTACCCGCTGGCGCCCGCCCTCGACGATGCCCTGCGCCTCCCAGGCGGAGAGGGTGCGGCTGACGGTGTGCAGCGTCGTGCCGGTCATCTCGGCCAGATCCTGGCGGGACAGGGGGAAGCCGATGGCCACCCCGGCCTCGACCGGCCGGCCTGCCTGCCGCGCCAGCCGAAGGAGGGCGTGGGCGATGCGCCGCTCGACCCGCTCGGTCGACAGCTCGCGCAGGCGGTTCTGCACCTCGCACAGCCGCCGCCCCACGATGCCCAGGGCGTTGAGGGCGATGCGCGGGTGGCGTTCCATCAGCGCGGTCATCGCCGCCGCCGACCAGTGGATCTCCACGCAGTCCGACACCGCGACGGCGTCGGCCGGGTAGGTGCCCCCGGTGAACATCGCCAGCGTGCCAAACATCTCCCCCGGGCCGATGAAGCGCATGACCACCCGCTGTCCGTCGGCGCTGGCCTGCGCGATCTTCACCCGCCCGTCGATCAGCGCGTGGCCGGCCGCCGCCTCGTCCCCCTGGGCGAAGACCGCCGCGCCCCGGGCGATGCGCCGCGTGCGCGCCTCGCGGGCGACCTCGGACAGCGCGTCGCGGTCCAGCCCGGCGAACAGCGGCATGCCGCGCAACACCGCCGGATCGGGGGTGGAGGGCGTGCGTGCCCCGCTGTCCTGCTGCTGCGTCAAGGCCCTGCTCCTGCCGGGGGCGGCCGCCGTCCGTCCGCGACGGTCCGTCGCAGGGTAGCGCATCGGCGACGTCATTGCTCGTCCATCCGGCAATCCCGTCCGGCGTTCCGGCGCAGCCGGATGGAGCGGCCGGCCCGGGCCGATGCTTCGCGGTTGAAGTTTTCGATTGCATGGGGACAATACACGCGCATGTAGGGTGCGGACGGTCGGTCAGGTTGGCGGGGGCTCCGATGATCGTTCGAGAGTGGCGTCGTCTGGACATTCCGGAGGTTGATTGGTCATGCCCGAACGGATCGTGGCACTCTCACGTGCGGTGTCCGATCTTGCCACCCGCAAGATGGACGAGATACAGGCGGTTACCAACACGACGAAGATCCTGGCGCTCAACGCGCTGATCGAGGCGATGCGGGCGGGCGAGGCCGGGCGCGGTTTCGCCGTGGTGGCCCAGGAGGTCAAAGGCATCTCCGAGCGGATCACCGGGATCGGCAGGGAGCTGCGCACGCAGATGGCGGCCCAGACGGACGAGCTGAACTCGCTGGGGCAAGGGCTGGTGTCTCAACTCCGCGGCGGCCGGCTGGCCGACCTGGCGCTGAACATGATCGACATCATGGACCGCAACCTGTACGAGCGGTCCTGCGATGTACGCTGGTGGGCGACGGACGGCGCCGTGGTCGATTGCGCCGCCGATCCCAGCCCGGAGAACCGCCATCACGCATCCAAGCGGCTGGGCGTGATCCTCAGCGCCTACACGGTTTATCTCGACCTCTGGGTGGTCGACGCGCGCGGCGTGGTGCTGGCCAACGGCCGGCCGGACCGTTACCGCCGCGCCGTCGGCAGCTCCGTCGCCGGCGAGCCCTGGTTCCGCGACGCGCTGGCCACCCGCAACGGCGGGGAGTTCGCGGTCGCCGACATCACGGTGAACGACCCGCTGGACCGCAGCATGGTCGCCACCTACGCCACCGCCATCCGCGCCGGCGGGGAGGAGAACGGCCCGGTCGTCGGCGTGCTCGGCGTCTTCTTCGACTGGCAGAGGCAGTCCCAGGGGATCGTCGATTCCGTGCGCCTTTCCGACCACGAGCGGTCCAGGACCCGCTGCCTGCTGGTCGACCGACGGCACCGGATCATCGCCGCTTCCGACCAGCGCGGCCTGCTGGCGGAGACCTTCCCGCTGCACACCGGCGGCCACACGCACGGCAGCTACGCCGACGAGGCCGGCCACGTCGTGGGCTTCGCCCTGACGCCGGGCTACGAGACCTACAAAGGGCTGGGCTGGTACGGCGTCATCGTCCAGGAGGCGGCCGGCCGGTGATCGGGGCATCCGGCCGCGGGCCGCAGGGGCCGGGAGGGCGGGCGGGGGACGCCCCCCCAAACGGGGGGAATACCTCCTTGGCGCCCGCCGCCGCCGCCACGACCGCCACCGCGCCCCGCGGAATCCATGCTAAACTGCGGCCGCGCCGGCCCGGTGCCGGTGCCGGTGCCGGTGTCTCGGGACGGGGTTGCGCATGGGCTTCTCGGTCACCTTCTGGGGCGTGCGGGGCACCGTGCCGTGCCCGGCCCCCTCGCACATGGGCTATGGCGGCAACACCAGCTGCGTCGAGGTCAGGGCCGGCGACCGCCACATCGTGATCGACGCCGGCACCGGCATCCGGCTGCTCGGCAAGCGGTTGCTGAAGGACGGCGTCACCGGGGCCACGCTGCTGCTGAGCCACACCCATCTCGACCACATCAGCGGCTTCCCCTTCTTCGCGCCGGCCTACGCCAAGGGCTTCCGCCTGCGCATCGTGTCGGGCCACCTGTCCGGCAACCCGTCCATCGAGGCGGTGATGGCCCGCCAGATGGAGCGGCCGCTGTTTCCGGTTCCGCTGCGCACCCTGGGCGGCGACATCCGTTTCGAAGAGATCACCGCGGGCGACCGCTTCGAGCTGGGCGGCTCCGACCCGGACGGCGGCGTCCGGGTGCGCACCGCGGCCCTGAACCATCCCGACGGAGCCACCGGCTACCGGATCGAGCATCAGGGACGCTCCGTCGCCTATGTGACCGACACCGAGCATGTGCCCGGCCAGCCCGACCGCAACGTGCTCGACCTGATCGCCGGGGCCGACCTCGTGCTCTACGATTCGACCTACACCGAGGAGGAGTGGCGAAGCCGCGTCGGCTGGGGCCATTCCACCTGGGCCGAGGGGGTGCGGCTGGCGCGCGCCGCGGGGGTCGGGCGCCTCGCCCTGTTCCACCACGATCCGGACCACGACGACGAGGCCATGGCCGCCCTGGAGCGGGCCGCGCAGGCGGCCTTCCCGAACTGCTTCGCCGCGCGTGAGGGGACGACGGTGACGCTGGCGTGAGCTATAGAGGGGCCGGGAGGGCGCGCCCCTTCCGCACCCTTCCCCCTCGCCTCCGTGACCGCCCTCCATGACCGCCACCATCCTCGCGCTGTTCGTCGCCACCTATCTCGGCATGGCGCTGGGGCGCTTTCCCGGGCTGAGCATCGACCGGACCGGCATCGCGCTGGTCGCCGCCATCCTGCTGCTGGGGGTCGGGGCGCTCGACTCCCGGCAGGTGGCCGATGCCGTCGACTTCCCCACCCTGTTCATCCTGTTCGGCCTGATGGTGCTGTCGGCCCAATACGCGGCCAGCGGTTTCTACGACTGGTGCGCGCTGCGCGTCGCCCGGGCGGCACGGTCGCCGGCGCGGCTGCTGGCGGTGACGGTCGCGGTGGCCGGCGGGCTGTCGGCCGTGCTCGCCAACGACGTGGTGGTGTTCGCCATGACGCCGATGCTGTGCGCCGGGCTGATGGCGCGGGGGCTCGACCCGCGCCCCTACCTGATCGCCCTGGCCGGGGCGGCCAACGCCGGCTCGGCGGCGACGATCATCGGCAACCCCCAGAACATCCTGATCGCCCAGTCCGGGCAGCTCGACTTCTGGCGTTTCCTCGGCGTGTGCGGGGTGCCGGCCCTGGCCGGGCTGGCGCTGGTCTACGCGGTCGTCCGCTGGCAATGGCGCGGACGCCTCGGTCGGGCGGACGGCGCCGGTCCGGGGGCGGGGGCGGAGGCCGGCGCGGTGGCGCTGGACCGCCCGCAGCTCGTCAAGGCGGTGGTGGCGACGGCGGCGCTGCTGGCGCTCTTCACCACGTCGCTGCCGCATGAGACGGGTGTCCTGCTGGTGGCCGGGGCCATGCTGGTCAGCCGCCGGCTGGCCACCCGCGGCATGCTGGGCACGGTGGACTGGCATCTGCTGGTGCTGTTCGCCGCGCTGTTCGTCGTCAACCACGCGCTGGGGCAGACCGGGCTGCCGGCAGCCCTGGTCGGCTGGCTGGAAGGGGCGGGGCTGCTTCCCGACCGGCTGGCGGTGATGGCGCCGCTGGCGCTGGCCGCGAGCAACAGCGTTGGCAACGTGCCGGCGGTGATCCTGCTGCTGTCCGCCTGGCCGTCGCCGCCGGAGGGGGCGCTCTACGGTCTGGCGGTCCTGTCCACCCTGGCCGGCAACTTCCTGCTTCCGGGCAGCCTCGCCACCATCATCGTGGTGGAGCGGGCGGAGGCGGCGGGCGTCCGCCTCGGCTTCCTGGAGCACGCGCGCTGCGGCGTGCCGATCACGCTGGCCTCCATGGCCGTCGCCGTCCTGTGGCTGTGGGCGACCGGCTGGATGCGCCTGGTCTGAACCGGCGCCCCGCCCGGGGCGCGGCGTGCCGGAGGGGAGGGGCCGCGGGAAGGCGCCGCCCCGCCCCGGTTGCCGAGGGGGGTATGCCTCCCATGTTGCAGGCGCACAGAGCTTCCGGGCTATGCGAATGGCACCGCCCCCCTCCGTACGGGGCATTGCCCGGGCGCCGCCGCGCCTAAAACTAGGCATGGCAAGCGCCGCTGCGGGCTGCTCCGGCTGCCCGTCCCTCTGCGGCCGCATCCTTTGCCGTTCCTGTCGTCAGGGACAAGACGGAGAGCCGAGCAGCATGTCAGACGCCCTTACGCCTCGGGGCACCGGTTCCGGGGTCGTCGCCGTCATCGTCACCCACAACCGGCTGCCCCTGCTGCGCCGCTGCCTGGCGGCGATCCACGCGCAGGAGCCGCGGCCGGACCGCATCGTCGTCGTGGACAACGCCTCGGGCGACGGCACCGCCGAATGGCTGGCGGAGCAGAGTGGGCGGATTCCCGAACTCCACGTCGTTCGCCAGACCAACGTCGGGTCGGCCGGGGCCTACCACACCGCCTTCGAGACGGCCTTGCGCCTCGGCTGCGCCTGGATCTGGAGCACCGACGACGACGGCGTGCCCGAGCCCGGCGCGCTCGCCGAGCTGCTGCGCCAGGGCGAGCGGCACGGCCTCGACCTCGTCGGCCCCCTGGTGGTGGCGGCCGAGGATCCGTCCGACCTCGCCTTTGCCCTTCAGGGCCACGACACGGCGGCGGGCCTGGTCGCGGCGGCGCGCGACGGCATCGTGCCCGGCACCATCGCGCTGTTCAACGGCACCCTGCTGCGCCGCCGGGTGTTCGAGCGGATCGGCAACATCAAGCGCGAGATGTTCATCTGGGGCGACGAGTGGGAATTCACCCTGCGCGCCCGCCGCGCCGGGCTGACCGACGCCACCGCGGTGTTCGCCCGCCACGTCCATCCGCGCAACCGGCGGACCCGCCGCCCGCTCGCCGGCGGCCGGCTGGGGACGGTGGAGGAGATGCCGGCGAACCGCGCCCCCTACTTCTTCCGCAACATGGGCTACATCCACGCCACCTACGAGCGTGCGGCGATTCCGCGCATGCTGCTGAAGTACACCCTCTATTTCCTGCTCTACGGGCGGGGCGACCTGCGCGGCCTGTGGGGCTTCTGGACCAACTACCGCGCCGGCCTGCACGACCGGTATCCGGACGCGCTGCGCGTCTCGCCGCGGCCGCTGCCCTTTCCCGCCCGGCCCGTCTCCAGCGAAAGCGCCTGAGAATTCGTGAAAGGGATGCCGCAGATGCACGATCCGGAAGCCGGACCACGCCGTCGATCCCCGGTCCGCGCCTGCGCGGGCGCGGCCACCACGCCCGCCTCGGGAGAACGGTCATGCTGAAGGCGGACGGCCTCGCCTGGCAGGCCCCGGCGCGCTCCGATGCCGCCATCCTGTGGCCGGCCGCCCTGCTGATCCTGGCCGCCGCGGCCGTGCCGGTCTGGATGGTCGAGATCCCGGCGCTGGGCGACTACGTCAACCACCTGACCCGCATGTACGCGCTGGCTTTCCTGGACCAGGACCCGGCGCTGGCCGAGTTCTACACGATCCGCTGGGCCGTCGTGCCCAATCTGGTGATGGATCTGGTGGTGCCGCCGCTGGCCCGGCTGGTCGGCCTGCACACCGCCTGCAAGCTGTTCGTCACCGCCAGCTACCTGCTCCTGCTGAGCGGCGGCTTCGCGCTGTACCGGGCGGTCTGGGGAAGGCTGGAGCTGGGGCCGCTGGCCGTCGGCCTCTTCCTCTACACGGTCTCCACCTACATGGGGCTGTTCAACTACCTGTTCGGGCTGGGTCTGGCGCTGTGGGGCATCGCCGCCTGGATCGGCCTGGAGAGCCGCGGGCCGTGGGTGCGCGGGCTGGTCTCGCTGGCCGTCGTGCTGGTGCTGTTCGCCTCGCACCTGTTCGCGCTGGGGCTCTATGGGCTGGCCCTGCTGGCCTGCGAGTCCTGGCGGCTGTGGACCACCGGCGGCTGGCGCCGGCCGGCGAGCGCGCTGCCCGGCCTGCTGGCCTTCGGGCTGCCCTTTCTGGTGGTGCCGCCCCTCCTGCTGATGAGCCCGTCCTCCGGCTTCGCCGACGCCGTGATGTGGGTGGGCATGGCCAAGCTGATGGGTTTCGACTTTCTGTTCGGGGCCTACACCGACGCCGTCGGCTGGATCACCGGTGCCGCGGTCGGCGCCGGCCTGCTGTGGGGGCTGTGGAGCGGCGCGCTGCGCATCCACCCGGTGGGGTGGATCATCATTGCCCTCGGCCTGGTCCTGTACGCGGCCATGCCGCTGGTGCTGTTCGGATCCTGGTTCGCCGACAGCCGCCTGCCCATCGGGATCGTCGTGGTGGCGCTCGGCTTCGCGCGCTGGGAGTTGGCGACGGCGCCCATGCGGACGGGGTTCGTCGCGGTGGTGGTGGCGCTGTCGCTCCTGCGCAGCGCCGATGCCGGCGTGGCCCTGGCCAAGGTGGACCCGCTGCTCACCGAGGTGCGCCGCTCCATGGACAGGATCGCGCCGGGCAGCGCGATCCTGTCCACCTACGCCGACGCGGCGCTGCGCACGTCGCCCTTCCGGGCGACGCAGTTCACCGACGACCGCGCCCTGGCCTTCGGGCTGCACCATGCGCCGGTTCTGGCCCTGATGGAGCGCTCCGGCATGGTGCCCATCGCCTTCACCCATCCGGGCAAGCAGATCCTGCTGCTGAAGCCGGCCTACGCCGACCTGGACGGTTCCTTCACCTACATGCCGCGGATCAGCTATGTGGTGGAGGCGGTGACCGACCCCGGCGCCCGCGACAACCATTACTGGGCCGACTGGCCGCGGCGCTTCGAGTACGTCTATGTCCTGTTCACCGAGCCCGGCCAGCCGAACCCGCTGCCGGAGCGCCTCACCCTCCTCCAGGAGGGGCGGCACTTCCAGCTCTACCAGGTGGTGAAGTGATCGGGTCGGACGCGGTCCTGGACATGGCCGGGACACGGGCGGGCTCCGGCCATGCGCGGCGGCGGGCTCAGGCCGCCGCGTCGCCGCCGCCGCGGACGATCTGCTCGAACAGCGGCTCGATGACCGGCTGGCCGAGGTCGCGGGTGATGAAGACGATCCGGGAGCGGCGGTCGTCGCCCGGCCAGTCGTCGAGCCGCACCGGGGGATGGAACATGTGCTGCACGCCGTGCACGACCACCGGCAGCTCGCTCTCCAGGACGTTCAGCAGTCCCTTGACGCGCAGCAGATTCTCGCCGCCCGTCGTGATCAGGGCTTCCATGAAGTCGACGAAGGCGTTCCACGGGATCGGCTCGTCCACCACCATGCAGAAGGCGCGGATATGGTCGTCGTGCCGGTTGGCGTCGTGGTGATGATGGTCGTGGTCGTGGTCGTGGTCGTGGTCGTGACCGCAGTCGGGGCCGCAGGCGTGGCCGTCATGGTCGTGCCCATGATCGTGACCATGCCCATGATCGTGTCCATGCCCATGCCCGGGCGCCGCGCGGTAGGCTTCCTCCCTCAGCCAGCGGGCGACGTCGGGGCTCTTGGTCTCGGGGTTGTAGAGGCCGGCGTCGAACAGGCCCTTCGGGTCGACGTCGCCGTGGGCGGCGGGGATGATGGGGGCGGCCGGGTTGATGGCGGCCAGACGCCGGCACAGCGCCAGCGTCGCGGTCGGGGTGGCGGCGTCGGTCTTGGTCAGCACGATGCGGTCGGCGACGGCGGCCTGCTTCACGCTTTCCGGCTGGCGGTCGAGCTGGCCGGCGCCGTGCACGGCGTCGACCGTGGTGACGACGCCGTCCAGGCGGAAGCGGGCGGCCAGCAGCGGGTCGCTCATCAGCGTGTGGATGATGGGGGCGGGGTCGGCGAGGCCGGTCGTCTCCACCACCACGCGGTCGAATTCGGGCACCTCGCCCCGCACCCGCTTCAGGAACAGGTCGCGCAGCGTGTCCACGAGGTCGCCGCGGATGGTGCAGCACAGGCACCCGCTGTCCATCAGCACCATGTTCTCCGACGCCTTGGCGACCAGAAGATGGTCGAGCCCGACCTCGCCGAACTCGTTGATCACCACGGCCGTGCGGGCCATGCCGGGGTGGCGCAGCAGACCTCGCAGCAGCGTGGTCTTGCCGCTGCCGAGGAACCCGGTGAGCACCGAGACGGGCAGGCGGGCGGGAGGGGCGGCGGTATCGCTCAAGGCGTCTTCTCCTGGCAGGCGGTACAGGTGCCCCGCACCTCGATGGTCGGCCGGTTCACCTTGAAGCCGCGTTCGGTGGCGGTCGTCTCGATGGCGGCGCGGATGCGCGGGTCGTCGATCTCAACAGCGTTGCCGCACCCTTCGCACACCAGGAACTGTCCGGAATGGACGAGGCCCGGTGCGGCGCAGCCGATGTAGGCGTTCAAAGATTCGATCCGGTGGACCAGCCCGTGCTCCACCAGGAACTCCAGGGCGCGGTAGACGGTCAGCGGTGCGGCCGCCTTTCCCTCCTGCTGGCTGAGGTCGTCCAGGATGGCGTAGGCGCCGCGCGGCTTGTGGCCGGTCCACACCAGTTCCAGGACGCGGCGGCGCAGCGCCGTCAGGCGGGCGCCGCGCTCCGCGCACAGCGCATCGGCGCGCGTCAGCGCGTCGGCGATGCAATGGGTATGGTCGTGGTCGGCTTGGCGGGCGGCGGACGTCATGGGCTCATGGTATGATATGGGCTGGCCGGGCACAAAGGAAACGGCACCGCTCCTCCCCCGCCGGCCTTCCGGTGCCGGCAGCCCCGCCGCGCGCGATGCGGCCGACGTCCGCTGAAGACGTCCGCTCAAGACGTTCGATGGAAGCCGCCGGAGTTTCCGGTTTTTCACCGGGAACACGGCAGAAGGCCGCCCCACGGACGTTCGAGCCGCAGCATCGTGAAAAGATTGGGTGGAATCCCCCATAGAGTGGGGTGAGATCCCCCATGGCGGGCGCTGAACGATTTCTGCCCGTAATTATTTCAATAGCCAGGGGTTGATTTTTAATGACCTTTGTCTGCCGTAGAAATTCTACCAAATTACTTTGGTGGCGGCACAATGTTCTAATAAACAAAAGCGTTATTAACGATAAAAATTACAGTTATACCGCACTGCATCATCAAGTATTGATCAACTGTTTGGCTTAAGGGAATATATATATTAGTAATATCATAAGTAATGAAGGTTGTTCTTGGTGTCGATTTGATATGATTTATTTTGATTAAAGATCGCCTGTCGTTGCAAGTTATGTTGACATGGGGCGCCGAATTTCATTTAGGATGCGGGAAGAAAGGTGCCGTCATGGGCAGAGGGTTGTGCGTGTGGTCGTTGGGGCCGTGATTTCCTCGGCATGATCAAGAGGAATTCTTATCCCGGTTGATAAAATCCTGGAAAAATCCGCCGAAGGCGGTTCGTCCGTGCTTGACAACGCGCGTGCGACGGGAGCGGCGCGGCGAGGCCCGCGGTGAACGGGCGCACGGTGGCGGAAGCATGGGAGATGTGGACGTGAATCAAGGGCGCAGGAACGACCGGATTGGGCTGCGACGATGGTCGTCGAGGGCGCTTGGGTGGCGGCGTCCGCCGAGCCGGCCCGGCACCCGCGTAGCGTGCCGTCCGGATGCAGCGACGTCCCGCCGCTTCATCCGGGGGATGAAAGGCAGGAATCGCCGCCGCGCTTTGCCTCCTTCCGCCATTATTAATAATCATGAGAGGGAATGAATGAATAATTTTCATCATTCGATGATGATTTCCTCTCATATCGATGGCGCGACGGAGTAAACGGGATTTCCATGGATAATAATGTTTCTGATTCCGGTCACCTTGATGGGTTCATTGATAGCTGTATTGCAGGATGGGCGTATGATGGAAGCGGAAGCTTCTGCTCTGTTGACATTATTATTGATGGCTTGTTGATCGGAACGGTGCTGGCGGACCAGTTCCGCCAGGATCTCAAGGAGGCCGGCGTCGGATCCGGCTGCTGCGCCTTCCAGTTCCGCATTCCCGAGGGCTATCTGACCGGGGGCAAGCAACGCCTCTCGGTGCGTCTGTCCGGCACCGGTACGGAACTGATCGGGTCGCCGATCGACATCGTCGGTGCCGGTGCGGGAGCGGGCGGCGTGCCGGTGGCACTGACCAGCGAGCTTCTGGTCAATCCCGCCCTGAAGAACGCCGGCGCGCCGTTCGGCGTGATGGTGGCCGGCGCGAATCCGATCGCTCCGGGGGTGTGGGTCGAGGCATCGAGGAGCGCCATCGGATCCTCGGCCTTCGGTTGTGGAATCTTCGATGGATTTCCCTTCTCGCAGCTGGGCAGCATGGCGCCCGGTCTGCGGCTTCAGGTGCCGATGCCCAAGGCTCACCTGCGGCTGTTCTTCGAGATGAGGGTGCCGCGCTTCGTCGTCGTCAGCCCGCTGACGCTGTCCTTTGCGCTCGATCGCCGGGAGGCGGCCGACCCCCTGTCGCTCAAGGTCGGTATGGCCTGCCTCGTGAACGGCGCCCCGGCCCCTGTCTGGATGCACACGCCGAAGCGGCTCCTTCCGGGGATGCAGGAGCTGAGCCTGACGATCGATCCGGTCCGGATCAACGAACTCCGGCAGCGGTCCGCGCAGCGTGGCGCCATGCCGGTGCTCTACTTCGAACTGTTCGGTCCGGCGGACGTCGCCTTGTCCGCCGTGACCATCCGGCTTGGCCGCGTCCCGCCGGACTCCCCCGGCGAGCCTCTGCGCGAATTCGAAGATCCCAACCTGCGCGAACAGTGGGAGGAGGCCGGGACCGGCGCCCGGCGGCCGCCGGCCACGGCCCGGCACGACCGCGAATGGGCGCATCGGGATCTCCTCGACGTCCCCGAGATCATCCTTCCGGTCTTCAACGCGCCGAAGGCGGTGGCCGACTGTCTGGCCTCCATCCGCGACAACACGCGGATGCCCCATCTCCTGACCATCGTCGACGACGGCTCCTTCGCCGACACCGCCGCCCTGATCGATCGCTTCGCGTCTTCCAATCCATGGTGCCGCCTTCTCGCCGCGGCGGGCAACGAAGGCTATACGGTGGCCGTCAACAAGGCGATCAAGTCGTCGGCGGGCAGGGCGGTCGTCGTCCTCAACTCCGATACGATCGTGACGCCCGGCTGGCTTTCCGGCCTGCTCGAATGCCTGGACGCCAGCCCCGACACCGGCGTTGCCGGCCCCCTGTCCAACGCGGCGACGTGGCAATCGCTTCCCGAGGTTAAGCGGGATGGCGACTGGGTGGTCAACGAGCTGCCGCCCGGAATGACGCCCGAGAGCAGCGCCGACCTTCTGCGGTCGGTCTCAACGGCGAGTTTTCCCGAGGTGCCGGTCGTCAACGGCTTCTGCATCGCCGTCAAGCGGAAGGTCTTCGACACCATCGGCCTGTTCGACGAACTCAATTTCCCCATCGGTTATGGCGAGGAGAATGACTTCTGCCTCCGCGCCGGGGATGCCGGCTTCAAGCTGCGCATCGCCGACCATGTGTATGTTTACCACGCGAAGTCGAAGAGCTTCGGCGACCAGCGCCGGAGGGAACTGTCGGAGAGGGCCGGCCAGCTGCTCGCGGCGCGGTACGGCGTCGATCGCCTGCGCCTGCTCGGGGAGACGATGGCGCGCTGCGAGCCCCTCAACGAGATCCGCCGGAAATTCGCCCTCGCATTGAACACGCCGGTGCCGGAGAGCCATCAATGATGGGCAGCATACTCTACATCCTTCCCGCCGGTGGCTATTCCGGGGGCGCCAACTCCGTCGTCCAGGAAGTCTCCGGCTTCCTGCGGATGGGAATCGCCGCGGCGATTGCGGTCGACGAGAGGAATCACGCCTCCTTCGTGTCGGCCTATGCGTCCCTGCCCGCCGTCCTGTCCGGCCTGAAGGTGTACGGCTCCCAGGATGAGCTGGAAGCCCTCCTGGCCGATGCCTCCATCGCCGTGGCCACCATCGCCACGTCGGTGCCCTTGGTGGTCCAGGCCTACGGCAATCTGCCGAAGGAAATGCGGCCAAAAATGTTCTATTACATTCAGGATTACGAACCCTTCTTCTTTGAGAAGGACACGGAGAATTGGGAGAACGCCCGCCGGTCCTATGAGTTCAAGACGATTCTGCGGGGCTTCGCAAAGACGGACTGGATCTGCAAAACCGTGGAGGAGCGGCACGGCATGACGGTGTCGCGCGTGAAGGCGAGCATCGACCACGACGTGTATTTCCCCCTGTTCTCCCAGCCGGCGCGCAGCGTGCTGTCGATCGCGGCCATGATCCGGCCCGGCACGCCGCGCCGGGCACCGCGGCGCACCTGGCGGATCATCAACAGGCTGGCGGCGGAGATGGAAGGGCGCGTGTCCATTGCCACCTTCGGCTGTTCGACGGACGAGCTGCGCGACCATGGACTTACCGTCGCGCCCTCCGTCCGGCACCACGGGCGGCTGACGCGCGAGCAGGTCGCGCAGGTCTTGCGGCAAAGCGACCTCTTCCTGGATCTGTCTGATTATCAGGCGTTCGGCCGGACGGGCCTGGAGGCGGCGGCCTGCGGAGCCGTCCCGCTGGTGACCGTTCACGGCGGCGCCGACGAGTATGTCGTCCATGGCGAGAACGGGTTTCTGGTGGATGTCAGGGACGAGCAGGAGATTCTGCGCCAGGTCAGGCAGTTCTCGGAAATGTCTCGGGAATCCCGGGAGATGATGGGTCTCAACGCCATGCGCAAGGCCTCGGAATACACCATCCACCAGGCTTGCGCGTCCATCCTGGCCGTCTTTCGGAGCGAGTGATGGGCGGCGCCTGAAGGCGTCCATGATCGGCCGGCCGATCACCCCGGGCAAAGCGGTGCGACGCGCTGGCGGGTTCGAGCCCCTTCGGGTTTGAGCCCAGGGGGCTTGTTGGAAGCCATCGAGCCCCCTGGGTATGATGCCGATGGCGCCCGCCCCGGCCGGGGCGGTGAGGACCCATGCCGGCTGCCGGTCGCGAGGAAGGATCGATGAAGACATGAAGCTTATGGTTGCGGACGGCAATCGCCACATGCGTGTCTCCGGCTATGGCGCGCTCGCGCGTGCCATTCTCATCGCCCTGAAACGGCACGCCGACTTCGATCTGGTGGTGGAGCGGCGGCGCGGCGACTGGGACGACGGCGTGCCGAACCGGGAGGAACTTCTGGCAATCCCGGAAGCGGTCGGGATCAAGGATGTGGATGCGGTGTTGCGCGTGGGATCGCCGCGGAAGTGGCACCCTCACGGCCGGCCGACGCTGGTTTACACGCAGAACGCGCTCGGGGATCTGCCGCTGGACTGGGTGGAGGCGCTGGGCGAAGCCGACGCCGTCATCGTCCCGGGGGCTTTCGACGCGGTCGTGTTCCGCCGCTACTTCCGCCGTGTCTTCACCTGTCCGCAGTTCGTGGATCCGGCCGTGTTCACGCCGGTGCCGTCCTACCGGAGCGAGGGGCCGGACCGGCTCAGCTTTCTTTTCGTCGGCTCATACTCCTACCGCAAGGGCGTCGATCTGCTTTTCCCGGCCTTTGCGGAGGCGTTCGCGGACGGGCGGCCTGTCCATCTGCGGCTGCATTGCGCCTCCGGCCTCGAAGGCGAGGGGTCCACCCATCTTCTCCGTCACGCCCGCCAGCTCCCCGCGAACATCGAGATGAGCCTGTTCAGCGGCACCCTCACGCCGGCCTGGATGAACCGCCACTACAACCGTCACGATGCGGTGGTGTCCTTCTCCCGCGGGGAAGGCTGGTGCATGCCGCTTCACGAGGGCCTGCTCTGCGGCAAGCCGGTGATCGCCCCCGATTCGACGGCCATGGGTGAAGCCCTGCCGGCGGACGGCGTCCGGCGGGTTTCCGTGAGGGAGCGGTTGATCAGCGCCATCGAGGATCCCTTCGGTGCCGGCCTGCGCACGCACTATGGCCGGCCGGGCAACCTGTTCTGGGAGGTCGATCCGCAGGACGCCGTGGCGGCCTTGCGCGACGTTGCGGACCGACTGGAGGAGTATCGCCATGCGGCCGCCTCCGGTCGGCGCGACATCCTGGCAAACTTCACCTATGAGCGCATGGCCCGGGATCTTCAGGCGGCGATCGGAGAGGTGACCGGAGCCGCCGGTGCGGCCGGCGCTTCGCCCGGGGGGCTCCTCCCGCCCGGCTCCGCCGGTGGCGAGCCCGGTGGCGCCGGTCCCGGCGACGGGGATGGCGTTCCCCTCCGCGCGCCTGCGAAAGCCGGGACGATGCCGGCCGGTATGGTGGCGGCCACAGCCGGCCCGGCGGACGCCGCGACCGGAGAGCGCCCGGGCATGCGCGGGATTTCCGGCAATCGGCTCAACACCTATCGCAACCTCGAAGCCAGCCTTCTGCGGCATTTCGACCGGGAGTTCCTCTCCTCCAGGACCTTTCTCGACTTCGGGTGCGGACGCCACGGCTATTGCCTGGAGTACAGGAACCTGTTCAAGTCCGGCTATGCCGTCGATATCCAGGATTTCTCCGAGCATTACCGGGATGACCAGGGAATAACCTTCCTGATGTCAGACGGGAAAAGCATTCCTCTCAAAGACAATTCCCTGGACTTCGTCCTGTCCCATTCGGCGCTTGAGCACGTTCCGGATCTCCGATGCACCCTGATCGAGATCGACCGCGTCCTGAAGGTGCATGGGCACGCCTATCTGACGGTGTCGCCCCTGTACTATTCCCAGCAGGGCGGGCATCTGGGCCTGCGGAACTGGGAGCATCTGGATCCCGCCTCCAAACACTACATGGACGACCGTGGCCACGGACGGCCGATGCCGCACAACCTCAACCGCATGACGGTCTCGGCGCTCCTTTCGATCGTCGGCTCCCTCCCCTGGAGCATTCTGTCCTACGAGATCAAGACCAACGGTTGGGAAATTCCAAGGCCGGACTTCATTTCCCCCGGCGTCCCGGACCTCGACGTGCATGTCCGGGAGTTCCGTCTCATCATCAAAAAGATGTTCCGCTTCCGGGACGGCATGGCGGTGATGAGGTAGCCGGTCGGCCGCTCTCCCCCACGGAGCCGGGCGAAACCCGGCTCTGCGCGCCCGCCATCAGGAATTGCACGCCATGAAGGGAATCAAGGTCGGGGTCGCCGTTCTCAACGGATCGACCGGATTCAAGGAAATCGCCGACGCCCTCCTTTGCGCCATGGAGGAGTGCGGGATCGAGGCGGTCCGGATGGGCAAATATGACTTCCTCCGGGGTGATGTTCAAAGAAAAATAATAATTGCAGCAAATCTCGGCCGCACGCTCTCCCAGTGGTATCCTGGAAAGGATTGGCGTGAACTGGTCAATGAGAATGATATAATCTATAGCACTGAGCAGATGCGGGACTCTGTGCTGGATCATGGCGGCTTATGGGAAATATACAGGGAACGTGAAGTATGGGATTACAGCGCGAACAACGTGTTGTTTCTTAGGGAAAAGGGCTTCCCCCGGGTGAAGTTGGTGCCGCTGACCTATGTGAAGGGGCTCGCGCGCATTCCCAGGGTGGAGCAGGACGTGGATGTGATGTTCTATGGCTCCATGAACGACCGCAGAAGGAGGATCATCGACGGTCTTCTCGCCACGGGTTTGACGTGCGAAATCTATGATCAGAATCGCCGCATCTGGGGAGAGCAGCGGGATGAAATCATTGCACGGTCAAAGGTGATCGTTAATATCCATTTTTACGAATATAAGATATTTGAAAGTGCGAGAGTGTTTTATCTGGTGACGAACGGAAAATGCGTGGTCTCGGAGAGTGGGAGCGACGAGATCGAGCGACTCTATCGTGGTGCCGTCGTCATGGCCGATTATGATTCGATGGTTGATGTGGTGAGGAGGTATGTCGAGGACGATGATCTGCGCCGGCGGCAGGAGATCACGGCTCTCGACGAATTCAGGAAGCTGCCGCTGGCCCCGCTCGTGCGCTGGGCCTTGATGGGGTGAGGTTTTTCCCTGCCCGACGACAAGACGGGGGGCGCGCCGCCGGACGCCCACCCGTCCCCTGGACCGTGACGGTCCGTGCGGCCCTCCATGTTCGTTCCCGACGGCCTCTGCAATGAATCAGAAATACAATAATCAGAAAACAATTCCATCATCCGCTGTTCGCCGCAAAATACTGCATCAATAAAATCAACAAGCTGTCATCATGCGCCAATCCTGTCACAGGATGAAAGGGATTTTGCGGGTTGACTCGATGGTGAAAATCCATAACGTGCCTGGATAAAAATAGGAGAGGGGACCAGGTTTGCATTATGGGTGTGTTTCTCTCGTAATCTGTGCAGCTGCCGTTGGGGCATGTTCTTCCAGTGCACAGATCCATTCGAGCCCTTCGATCGAATCGCCAGCGCCGTCCAGCCGCTTGATCATGTTCGATCCGGTTCTCGTCCATCACGGCAAGGCATCCTACTACGCGGACCACTTCAACGGCCGGCGCACGGCGTCGGGCGAACGGTTCAGCCAGAGGAAGCTGACGGCGGCCTCGCGCGTCCTGCCGCTGGGCAGCCGGGTGCTGGTGACGAATCCCGGCAACGGCCGGACCGTGGAGGTGGTGATCAACGACCGCGGTCCCTACGTCAGGGGACGCATCATCGACCTGTCCCGCAAGGCCGCCCAGGCGCTCGACATGATCGAGGACGGCGTGGTCGACGTCCGCGTTGAAGCCAGTCCCTCCTCACAGCCGAACAGCCGGGCGCGGCGCCGGCTGGTGGAGATGGTCGCGAGGCTCCCGGAGGCGGAGGAGGGGGACGGGTCATCGGCCGGCCCGCGGCCGGCCACCGCCCTCGTGGTGGAACACCGCCGCACCCCGTCCGGGCAGACCGAGGTGGCGGACCGCCCGGCGATGGCCGACTGAGCGTGGCTCGCCGCCGGCCTCGGCCTCAGAGGCGGCCGGTGTCTGGAACGTTCCCTGATCAACCGGCCCCGGCGCCCGGCGCGGAGGCGGGGAGGCGGGGTCTTGACCGAAGGCGCCCGATGGACGCCCTCGCCCCCATCGACCGGAGATGAAACATGCTGAAACTGGTGATCCGCGACGCGGATCATGCCGCCGGACTCTTTCTCGACGGCCCCCGCACCCTGCGCGACCTCCTTCCCGACCTGAGGGCGGTCGCCGCCACCGCTTCCGCTTCCCTGTTCCTGGAAAGGGTGGCCCGGCGCTGCCTGGAGCGGGGGTGGGACGTCGCCCCGGCCGATCCCCTCGTCCTGGGCTGCGCCGCGCGGCTGCGCATCGTCGAACTGCGGCTGGATCCCCGCCTGCCCGGTGCGCCGGTCCTGGCGCTCCATCAGCCGGGGGAAGGCGGGGCGCCGCGCCGGCGGTTCCGGGCCACGCTGGCCGCAGGGG
>JAEZHQ010000181.1 GCA_023416455.1 Pseudomonadota bacterium
AAAGCAGGATGTGACGATCGCGGGGACGACCGGCACGCTCGACGTGACGGCCAGCCTGCCGGTGGCCACCACGGCGAGCGGTACGGCCATCCCGGCCAGCGGGAACAACTATCTGGCCGCGATCACGGCCAAGGCCGGTTCCGGCGGTGCGGCGCCGACGGTCAATTTCACCGGCCCTTACACCGGCACCAACCCGGGCAGCAGCGGCGCGCAGTTGCCGGCCAGCGTGACGGTCTCCGGCGACGCCGCTTTGCCCTCCCAGACGGTCCAGATCGTCACCGTCACCGGCGGCGACGTGAGCGTCTCCAACGCGGCCCGCGAAGCCTTGCAGGCCGTCTCTCTGCTGCAGCCGGTCCTGCCGTTGAACGTCTGCATCATGCACACCGGCTTCTACCCGCCGCGCCCCTAACTGATCCCGGACCATCCCGTCGGGGACCGGCGGCGCCCCGCCTTGCCGGCTCCACCGCCGCATGCGCCGCATCCACCGGTCGCAAAGCGGCAATCCATTCCCGTCCGCCCTTCCGGCCTCCGGTCGGGCCTCTCCGCCGTGGGGCAGGGAAGGGGGAGGGGGAGGGGAGGGCGGTTGCGGCGGCCCCGGTCGCGCCGACGGCGTGCCGTCCATCATCCGGCGGCCTTGCGGGTAATGACGTCGTGGCCGGTGGTGTCGTCGGCTGCGTCCGCGGGGAAGGCGATGGCCGACGCAGGGCCGCCGCGCGCTCCCGTGGAAGCCGGGCGTCCCACGACGGCCACATGGGCATCATGCGCGTGCAACCGACGTCAGTCAGGGGGGCGAGAAGGACGATGCCCTCTGCAAGAGCCATCTCCCGCCGTTCGCTTTCCTTCGGGCCGGACGGCGATGCCGCCGTCACTCGAACCGGGCGGTGCGGGGGCCGGTGTCGCCCAGCGCCATCTTGAGGAAGGCATCGGCGGTCAGGTCGGCGTCGAGGAGCGCGCCGTGCCGGGCGAAGCGGTCGCTGCGGTCCAGCCACAGCCGGTCGCACAGCGCGTCGAGCGACCCCGAGGCGCCGGGGAAGAGCGTGTGCGACATCGCCCGGGTGCAGATGAAGCGGTCGTGGCCGAAGGCCGTGGTCCCCCAGGCGATCCGCCCGCAGCGGGCAAACTCGTAGTTCAGGAAATCCATCTCGTTCTCGTAGGCGTGGGCAACCAGCGGGTCGTCGCCCAGGAAGGCCAGCAGCTCCTCCGCCACCTGGGGGAAGCGGGGGGCCGCCTTCAGGTCGGCGGGGCGGATGCCGTGCACCTTGATGGCGTCGGGGTTGAGCGGCGCGTCGGGGTTGACGCGGGTCTCCCACGTCCGCTCCTTCCGCCAGCCGGCGCCGTCGCGCCGCAGCTCGACGCAGCCGATCTCGATGACGACGCCGGGCTGGCGCAGGCCCTTGGGCGCCTTGCGGATGTCGGCGAGGCTCGGCAGGCGCCGGCCGGTCGTCTCGATGTCGATGGCGACCAGCCGGTCGCTGCCCTCCCACGGTTGCGCGGTCATTCCCGTTCCTCCTCGTCCGGTGCAGGGGCCTTGGTAGCCGCAGCCGGCCCCGGGGTCGAGAGGGGAGATGGGGCCGGGACCGGAAAACCCCCAGGCCCCAGGCCCGGAACGGGCCGCCGCCCGCCGCCCGGCCAGAGGCGGACCGGCGGCCCGCATCACCCTCGCGATCAATGCCATCGCATTGATCTGTCGGGTTTTACCGGCAGCGCTCCGTGTTCATGCGCCGCCGGTATGAGACAGCCCGGGTTGCGGGTTGAGCGTGGGTATCCCGCTCTATTCCGCCTGCTCGATGCAGAAGGACTCCGTCTCCCCATCGTAGGTGAACAGCTCGGCGTAACGCGCCCAACTGGTCACCGCCTTCAGGGTTTCTTCCACGTCCTCCCCGCTCATGAAGCCCTCCAGTTCGCGGGCGAACGGCATGCAGGGGACGTGACGGTCGGGACGCGCCAGCAGGGCCGCGTGGATGCGCGCGGCAAGCGGCACGAAACGGACCAGATGCTCGGCGAACAGCGCCTTGCGGTCCTCCAGCCCGGCCTCGGCGAACAGGTGGCCGGGTTCGGTCAGCCGGATGTCGCCTTCCTCCACCTCGGCGAAGCCCAGAAGCTGCAAGGTCTCCGCAATCGGGAACAGGTCGTCGATCTCGTGCTGAAGGACCGCCGCCAGATGGGGCAGATCGGCCTTGCCGTGGTACGGCGGGGCGGTCAGCGTCTCCATCAGGCCGGACAGCAGGTTGGTCGAGACGTTCTGCAACGGCTCGGCATAGACCGGGTTCTGCCCCTCGGCCGCCACCGCGGGCGCGGCCATCGGCTTGCGCGCGGTCATGCGGCCGTAGATGTCGTCCACAAGCGCGCGGAACTCCGGCGCCAGGCGGTTGCGCGGGTGGGGGATGTGCACCTGGATCTCCGCCGCGACGCGGCCGGGGTTGGAGGAGAAGACCAGGATACGGTCGCACATCAGCACCGCCTCCTCGATGTTGTGGGTGACCATCAGGATCGCCGTGATGGGCAGCTTGCGCTCCATCCACAGGTCGAGCAGATCGGTGCGCAGCGTCTCCGCCGTCAGCACGTCGAGCGCCGAGAAGGGTTCGTCCATCAGCAGGATTTCGGGATGGACCACCAGCGCGCGGGCGAAGCCCACCCGCTGGCGCATGCCGCCGGACAGCTCCTTCGGGTAGGCGGACTCGAATCCCGACAGGCCGATCAGGTCGATCGCCTGCTCGGCGCGCTCCGCCGCCTCCTTTTTCGGAACGCCCAGCGCCTTCAGCCCGGCCAGCACGTTCTCCTCGACGGTCAGCCAGGGAAACAGCGCGAAGGACTGGAACACCATCGCCACCCCGTCGGTCGGCCCGGCGACCGGCTCGCCATGGTGCAGGACGAGCCCCGCGGTCGGTCGCGCCAGTCCGGCGACGATGCGCAGCAGCGTCGATTTGCCGGAGCCGGAGCGGCCGAGCAGCCCGACGATCTCACCGCTCCGCAAGGCCAGGTTCACGTCGTCCAGCACGACATAGGCATGCCCGGTGGGCTTCGGGTAGGCCTGGCGGACGTTGCGCAGTTCGAAGATGGTCCTGGGCTGTGGCTGGCGCATGGGACGCTCCTCCGTCAGGCAAGGCGCAGACGGCGCTCGGCGTAGCCGTAAAGCGGGCGCCAGAGCAGCCGGTTGAACAGAATGACGAACAGCGACATCACGGCGATGCCCAGCACGATGCGCGGATAGTCGCCGGCAGCCGTCGCCTGGGCGATGTAGCTGCCGAGCCCGCGCGCGGTGACATGGGTGTCGCCCCAGCTCACCGCCTCGGCCACGATGCTGGCGTTCCAGGCGCCGCCGGACGCGGTCACCGCCCCCGTCACGTAATAGGGGAAGACGCCCGGCAGCATGACGTCGCGCCACCACCGCCAGCCGCGGATCCTGAAGGTGGCGGCGGCTTCCTTCAGGTCGTTGGGAAAGGCCATCGCCCCGGCGACCACGTTGAACAGGATGTACCATTGCGTGCCCAGGATCATCAGCGGGCTGAGCCAGATGTCCGGGTTCAGATCGAAGCGGACGATGGCGACGACCGCCACCGGGAACAGCAGGTTGGCCGGAAAGGCCGCCAGGAACTGCGCCGCGGGCTGCACCTTCTCCGCCAGCCTCGGGCGCAGCCCGATCAGCACGCCCAGCGGCACCCAGACCAGCGTCGCCACGGCGATCAGCAGCACCACGCGCAGAAGCGTCGTCGCCCCCAGCGCGAACACCCTGGCGACGTCGCCCCAACCGGTGCCGCCGGCGATGAAGGAGACCATCAGCCACCCTGCGTACAGGGCGGCCACGGCCAGCACGGCGTACCATGCCCGGTCCAGGATGCGGGCATCGATGCCCCGGACGCGACGCCCCATCCCCGGCGGAAGCCGCAGGCGCAGCCAGCCCATCCGGTCCACCGCCGCGTCGAGCGGGACAAGCAGCCTGCGGAGGACGCGGGTGCGCTGAAACAGAGTCAGCAGCCAGGATTCCGGCACCTCCTGCGCGCCGGTCTGCTCGAACCGGAACTTGTCGGCCCAGGCGACCAGCGGCCGGAACAGGAGCTGGTCGTACGCCAGGATGACCACCAGCATGGCCAGCACCGCCCAGCCGACCGCCCCCGGATCCTTCTCCGCGATGGCCTGCGCCAGATAGGATCCGACGCCGGGCAGCGTGATCGTCCGGTCGCCGACCGTGATCGCCTCCGACGCCACGACGAAGAACCAGCCGCCGGACATCGACATCATCATGTTCCACACCAGCCCCGGCGTGGCGTAGGGCGCCTCCAGCCTCCAGAAGCGCTGCCAGCCGGAGAAGCGGAAGCTGGCCGCCGCCTCGTCCAGGTCGCGCGGGATCGTGCGCAGCGACTGGTAGAAGCTGAAGGCCATGTTCCAGGCCTGGCTGGTGAAGATGGCGAAGATCGCCGCGCATTCGGCCCCCAGCGCGCTGCCCGGAAACAGCGACAGGAAGAAGGCCACCGTGAAGGAGATGTAGCCGAGCACCGGCACCGACTGGAGCACGTCAAGCATCGGGATCATCACCATCGCTGCCCGCCGGCTCTTGGCCGCCAGCGTGGCGTAGGTGAAGGTGAAGAGCAGCGACGCCGCCATTGCCGCCAGCATGCGCAGCGTCGAGCGCAGCGCGTATTCCGGCAGGTTCCAGACGTCGAGCGACACCGGCGGCGCCTGAAGGCCATCCAGCGGGGCCGCCATCCGGTGTCCGCCGATGGCGACCAGGACGAGGATGCCGATGACCAGTGGCAGGGCCACCAGATCCCAACGGTTGGGCGCCGCCTCCGCGGCCTTCACCGAGATGCTCGCGTGGGTCCAGACCATGACCGTTCCAATCCACGGCCCGGACGTGGCGGGCCGCTCCTGACGCAACGGGAAACGCCGGCCGCCCCGGAGACGGCAAGCGGGTGCGCGGAATGGGAGGGACGATCAACTGGGCGGGATGCGCCGGCGCACGAGCGAAGGCGCGACACGCGGCGTGGTGAGGGGGTCGGTCACCATGGGTCCACCTGCGAAACGGTCGGCTCGGCACCCGCCGCGGGGGACCTTCGGGGCACGAGGTCAGCCGGGGATCGGCGCCGGGGCGGGGTTGTGACGGGAACGACGACTGTGGGTATCCATCTCTTGCCTTCGTTGGCTTCGGCACGGGCCGTACTCACGACATCGCGTGGCGTCAGGCACCGACAAGGCCGCAGGAGCACCGTTAAAATAATTTTATCCGCCGCCGCTGGATCTGGGAGCCGGTCAGCCCCTATGGTGGCCCGTGGATTCAAGCGGACGTTCGTCGCTGGACTGTTTTAAAAGTTTACACCTCGTGACGAGTGCATGTCTTCTTCTGGGAAGGCCGGCGTGAGGTCAGGCCGACCGTCCCCAGGCTTGACCATGCGCTCATACAGGGTTGCCTGCAAGAGTTGCCCTTCAGGACGGAACCCGCCCCGGGGGAGGCGGATTGCGGCATAAGATGTCTTATGGAAACTGCGTGTGGGGGGGGGCGCCGGCTCAAGCCTCCAGGCAGCCCTCCAGCCGGTCGAGCGTCCGCATGGCCGGCAGGCACTGGGCCACGCTGGCGTTGTGTTCGCGGCGGTCGCGGATGGCTGATCCTGTGGCTGATCATGCGCGGCGCCCTCGGCC
>JAEZHQ010000200.1 GCA_023416455.1 Pseudomonadota bacterium
GTGCGGGGCACCGTGGACGATTGGCTCGACCAGGGTCCGGCGCTCGCCGCCGAGGACGCCCTGCGCCGCAGCCTGCGCGACGGCCGCCGCCACGACGCCGACAGCGGCGGGGCGGCGGTGGGGCCGCACAAGAGCGACCTGGCGGTGCGCCACGCCCTCAAGGACCTGCCGGCGGCGCTCTGTTCCACCGGCGAGCAGAAGGCCCTGCTCATCGCCATCGTCCTGGCCAACGCGCGCCTGCTGGCCGCCGAGCGCGGCGCGGCACCGCTGCTGCTGCTGGACGAGGTGGCCGCGCATCTCGACGCGCCGCGCCGCGAGGCCCTGTTCGAGGAGATCCTGGCGCTGGGCGCCCAGGCCTGGATGACCGGGACCGACGACGGGGTCTTCGCCTCCCTGGGGGCGGCGGCCCAGCGCTTCCGCGTCGAGGACGCGCGGGTGGCGCCCGGGTAGAAACTCCGAAAAAGCGCCCGCCGACACGCCGTAAATCGCCGAAACCGCAACGCAGTCTGTTATACTCGCACCATGGCACAGGAAGCATTGAAGAACGATCTCCCGCAGCAGGACTACGGGGCGGAATCGATCACCGTCTTGCGCGGGCTGGACGCCGTGCGCAAGCGTCCCGGCATGTACATCGGAGACACCGACGACGGCTCGGGCCTGCACCACATGGTCTATGAGGTGGTCGACAACGCCATCGACGAGGCGCTGGCCGGCTACTGCGACAAGGTCGTGGTCCAGCTGAACGCCGACGGCTCGGTGACGGTGCGCGACAACGGCCGCGGCATCCCCACCGACATCCATCCGGAAGAGGGGGTGTCGGCGGCCGAGGTGGTGATGACCCAGCTGCACGCGGGCGGCAAGTTCAACCAGAACTCCTACAAGGTGTCGGGCGGCCTGCACGGGGTCGGCGTGTCGGTGGTCAACGCCCTGTCGGAGGTTCTGGAGCTGCGCATCTGGCGCGGCGGCCGCGAGTGGTTCATGCGCTTCCGCCACGGCGTGCCGGAGGCCGGGCTGGCCGACGTCGGCCCGGCGCCGGTGCTGGAGGGCGGCAAGATCCTGAGCGGCACGGAGGTGACCTTCCTGCCCTCCAAGGAGACCTTCACCAACACCGAATTCGACCTCGCGACGCTGGAGCACCGGCTGCGCGAGCTGGCCTTCCTGAACTCGGGCGTGCGCCTCGTCCTGACCGACGCGCGCGGCGTCGAGCCCAAGGTCCACGACCTGCATTACGAGGGCGGGCTGGAAGCCTTCGTCAACTGGCTCGACCGCTCCAAGTCGCCCCTGCACAAGCCGGCCATCGCCATCAAGGCCGAGCGGCCGACCGAGCATGGCGGCGTGGTCACCGTGGAATGCTCGCTCCAGTGGAACGACAGCTACCACGAGACGACGCTCTGCTTCACCAACAACATCCCGCAGAAGGACGGCGGCACCCACCTCGCCGGCTTCCGCGCGGCGCTGACCCGGGCGATCAACAACTACGCCAACGAATCGGGCATCGCGAAGAAGGAGAAGGTCAACCTCTCCGGCGACGACGCCCGCGAGGGGCTGACCTGCGTCCTGTCGGTGAAGGTCCCCGACCCGAAATTCTCCAGCCAGACCAAGGACAAGCTGGTCTCCTCGGAGGTCCGTCCGGTGGTCGAGGCGGTGGTCGGCGAGCGCCTCGCCCAGTATTTCGAGGAGCATCCGGCCGACGCCAAGCGCGTCGTGCAGAAGGTGGTCGAGGCCGCCGCCGCCCGCGAGGCCGCGCGCAAGGCGCGCGAGCTGACCCGGCGCAAGGGCGCGCTCGACATGGCCTCGCTGCCCGGCAAGCTGGCCGACTGCCAGGAGCGCGACCCGGCGCTGTCCGAGCTGTTCATCGTCGAGGGCGATTCGGCGGGCGGCTCGGCCAAGCAGGGCCGCTCGCGCCAGTTCCAGGCCATCCTGCCGCTGCGCGGCAAGATCCTGAACGTGGAACGGGCGCGCTTCGACAAGATGCTGTCCTCGGCGGAGATCGGCACGCTGATCGCGGCGCTGGGCACCGGCATCGGCAGCGACGAGTTCAACCCCGAGAAGGCGCGTTACCACAAGATCATCATCATGACCGACGCGGACGTGGACGGCAGCCACATCCGCACGCTCCTGCTGACCTTCTTCTTCCGCCAGATGCCGACGCTGATCGAGCGCGGCTACCTCTACATCGCCCAGCCGCCGCTCTACCGGATCAAGCGCGGCAACGCGCGCGAGCGCTACCTGAAGGACGACCGGGCGCTGGAGGAGTATCTGATCGAGGCGGCGCTGGGCGACCTGTCGGTGACGCTGGCCGACGGCACGCTCATGACCGGCGAACCGCTGAAGGAATTGGTGGAGCAGGCGCGCTCCGCCCGCCATCCCGTGGACGCGCTCGCCCGCAAGGCCGGCAGCCTCACCGTGGTGGAGCAGGCGGCGGTGAGCGGCGGCCTGTCCGCCGCCTTCGCCCAGGACGCCGCCGCGGCGCTCCAGGCCGCGGAACGGCTGGCCGAGCGGCTGAACCGGCTGGACGGGGAAGGAGGCTGGCACGGCGAGGCGCTCGACCACGGCGGCTACGCGCTGGTGCGCACCCGCCGCGGCGTGACCCACCGCCACGCCCTCGACGCCGACCTGCTGAAAAGCGTGGAGGCGCGCAAGCTCGACGCCATCGCCGCCGACCTCCGGCGCGTCTACGCCGAACCCGGCCGCGCCTTCGAGAAGCAGAAGGAGACCCGCCAGCTGACCGGCCCCTTCGCCCTGTTCGAGGCGGTGATGGAGCTGGGCCGCCGCGGCGTCACCATCCAGCGCTACAAGGGGCTGGGCGAGATGAACCCGGACCAGCTGTGGGAGACCACGCTTGATCCGACCAAGCGCTCGCTCCTCCAGGTCAGGGTCAACCACGCCGACCAGGCCGAGGAGGTCTTCTCCACCCTGATGGGCGACATCGTGGAACCGCGCCGCGAGTTCATCCAGGAGAACGCCCTGAAGGTCGCCAACCTGGACGTGTAGGCACCGGCGGTGTCGGCTGGCGCAGAACGAGACTTCGGCGCATGACGTGATACGGACGACGCCTTCAGGCGCCGTCCGTATCACTCGCCAGCTTCAACCTGCCGCAGGATTTCCTCCATGATCTCGATGGCATAGCGTACCGGCCCGTCGGCGACAGCCAGTTCCGTCTCATGTTCCTTAAGGCTGTTGTCGGCAGCGGGGGTGGAGCGATCGGCAGCGACACCTTCGCCCGCGACCACCCCCAAACGCTCTCTTATGGCCCGCAGCGCCTCTTCTTCGGCAACAGTCGCCTTGGTCTCGCGAAAGCTGTGCTCAAGCAGATGGGCGGCGTGGGCGAGGAGATAGGCCCGGCGCAGGGAATTGCGGGGCCTGGCCCCGGCGATGCCCCTGGCCCAGAAGCTGAGAAGGGGATCATAGGCCTTCACCACATCGGCAAGGGCCTTGTCCACGGCACTGGCGGCCGTGGTCAGAGAGTTGTCCAGGGGCTCGCCGTCAAGCGTGATGACGGCGTCGACGAGGTCCCGCAGGGACATCAGGAAGCGGTTCATTGCCTGCTCGGCTATGCGTCCTGTTCCGACCGGCAGCACAGCAAGAGCGGCGAAGACGCCGGCTGCCGCGCCGATCGCGGTTTCTCCCAGGCGAAGCACGAGAAGCTCGGGGGTGAAGATGCCGACCAACCCATAGATGAGCGAGATGGCCAGGTTGATGCAGACATTCATCCCGGCATAGGAAATGCGGGCCAGGTAGAACGCGCCGAAGATGAAGATCGCGACCAATGGGACGGTCAGGTAGAAATCGCCACGGACCAACGTGGCGAGACCAATGCCTAGAGCGATGCCGGCAAGCGTGCCCATGGCACGGCTGATGCCCCGGACGGTAACGGCACCGGCCGATTGGGTGTTCATGAAGATCAGGAACGCGCTCATGACGGCCCAGTACCAGCGGTCCGAAGCGATCAGGTGGCCTCCCATCATGGCAATGGCGCAGGCCAGAGTGACCTGGAGGGCGACGCGAAACTGGTGGTCCTTCAGCCATTCGCCCCTGGCAGGAAAAGGCTTTGGGAAGGGTGTGGGCGGAGCGGCGTTCAAGCCCTCGGGGAACGAGGCCGGCAGCTCCGCCACTGCGGCTTGGAAACGCGCCTCGGCTTCCTCCATCGCGTTCAGCTTGTGCTCGATTCCGCTCGGATCAGCCTGCCGCCGGGGCAGCGCAGCTGCCGAGCACGCGTCCAGCGCGGTTTCGGTGGCGAGTTGCAAGTCCAGCAGCCGCCGGGTGATGGTCGCGCTTTGTTCGGCGCCGGGACCTTCCACATTCAATGGGAGGAAGGTCTGGCACATGCGAATGTCGTTGCGCAGCCGGCTCGCAATCAGCAGAGCATCGTTCCAGCGCACGTCCCCCTGTGTCGCCGAGACGCTCCCGATCATCCGGCGCAGCTGCCCGGAAAGGGACATGGTGCCATTGACGACGCGGCGGAAATCGCGAGATGGCCGTTCGATCATAACGTGCTCGCGCACCAGATGCGCAACCACTCCGGACACCACCAGAGCAAGCGCGATCTCCAGGAGGTCGCGTTCCGGGGCTTTGAGGAACGCCCCCAATACCCCGCACATGAAGGTGACCATGCCGACCGCCTGCCAGCGGGGGCCGAACCGCCACGCGTAGGCGGCAAGGAAGATGACGACCAGGAGCCAGGCATCGATCCAAAGCAATGAACTCCCGGTCACCGATATGCCGGCGATCGCGATGAAACCGCCCAAGGCCGCATAGACGCGGGTCACGGCACGTCCTGCGACCGTCTGGTCATTGATCTGGGCGGCCCCCTGGATCGCGGTGATCATGCCGAGCACATAGGCCGGCGCCGTCATGGGAACCCAGCGACCGAGCACGAGAAGGGCGAGGCAGACCGCCGAGACGGCCACCATGGCGCGCACGCCCATGCGAAGCCCAACATGCCCGGGATCGGCCGACACGACGTAGAGTCTCAGCTTGGCAAGCGGGTCCATCGCATGTGTCACTTCCGGTGGGAAGGCCGGTCAGAAAACGGAATTTGATAATATGGGATGGCGCCTCTCCGGCCGCGTGCATTTATCCGGTTACACCGATGCCGCCAGTGTGCCGATTCCGCGAATATAATGTCGGGCCGATTGATTCCATCAAGGCCCGTGATGCAGGGAAAAGTCTTTTGCTGTACCTCAATAGGTAATTATGCGCTGCGGGTAATCGGTATGGATATTTATCCAATGCTTGATTGATTTCGACGAAACCGGCGCCAGCGGTTGGCGCTGCCGATCTGGGGGACGAGCCGGGAGGCGAACCCTTTGGCAAGGGGTAAATCCAACAGCAACACCGGCGGTGACACGGACGGCGCCGGGGGGCAAAATCCCGGTGGCCTGGGATGGCGGGGCGGCGGCGGGTCTACTCCGGCATCCTCCTGCATTTCAGGTTGCGTCGATGTCGCTCCAACGGCATGACGATCAACACCATCCCGCCGGAAACCGCCCGGATTGCCCGCGCCGCCTCCATCGAGAGCGCCATCCCGAAGCCCTCCGCCGCCCGCCGGCCTCCCATCCGCGCTCAGCCGGCCACCGCGGCGCGCAGGCGGTCGGCCACGGCCGCGATGTCGAGGGGCGGACGGCCGCCGGGCGGGCGGGTTTCGGGGCAGCCCGCGATGAGCTGGAGGCACCCCTCCGCATAGGACAGAATGACCACGTCGCCGCCGCCGCGCGCCGAACTCAGGACGAGCTGCATGGCGATGTCCCCCGTCGCGCCCTGGGAGTCGCGCGACTTCCAGGTGGGCGAGCCGGTGATGGTGACGTCGGCCGTCTCCGCGGTCAGCCCGATGGCGCCGGCCAGCAGCACCTTGGGCAGGATCAGCAGGGCGTCGCCGTGGGCGCCGGCCTGGATGCGCTCGAACAGGGCGCCGCGCACCTCGCGCGCCGTCTCCCAGACGTCGGGCATCGTGGCGCGCGGCGGCACCGGGGTGTAGAGATGCGACACCGCGAGCCCCGGGACCGGCGGCAGCGCCGGGCGGATGAAACGGCTCATGTCCACCGAATGGGCCACGGTGGCGACTCCCAGCACATCCCGCAGCACCGCCGCCACCACCCCGTTGAGCGTCACCCCCTCGGCCGCCAGGCGGGCGTGGAGGGCGGCGGTCTCCGCCGCCGTGAAGAGGGCGACCTTGAAGCGGGCGGGAGAGGCCGGCGGCAGCGCCGCGGACAGCCGGTCGAGCCCCGCCGCCTCCCAGCGGGCGCCGGCCCGCTCGCTCCACCAGCCGTCGATCAGCCCGGCGGCGTCCGGGTCGCCGTAGGCCGCGGGCGGCAGCATCTCCTCGCAGGCCGGGGCGATCTCGCCGGGGAAGCGGCCCTCCAGGAAGGCGTCGGTGACCAGCAGGCAGGTGCGCCAGTCGGTCAGGGCGTGGTTGGTGGCGAGCGCCAGGGTCGAGCCGGCGGCGCCGTGACGGATCAGCACGGCCCGCCAGTTCGGGTGCGCCCCGCAGCCCACCGGCCGCTCCAGCAGCCCGGCGGCCACCTCAAGCCACGCCGACTCCGCGCCCTCCACCTCCTCGATCACGCCGGGCACCCGGTCCCCGGCGCGGTGCGACCAGCGCGGGCGCCGGTGGCGGCCCAGCACGACGGTGGGCAGGGCGAAGGCGCTGCCGCGGACCAGGGCGGCGGCGTCGAGGGGGCGCCGGACGCGCGTCACCACCACGCAGTTCATCGGCGCGGCGTGATCCATCAGCCAGAATTTGGCCTCGTTGGGGCTGAGCAGCCGGTCCAAGACTCACGCCCTTTCCGTCAGCGCGGCCAGCAGGTCGATCATCTGCCCGACATTCTCCAGCTTGCCGACGTCGGCGGCGTTCAGCGTGACGGCGAACGCCTTCTCCACCGCCAGGACCAGCGTGATGTGAGTCAGCGAATCCCACTCGTCCACGTCCCCGGCGCTCATCTCCGGGAAAATCTCCATCTCCTCGTCGTCGAACACGTCGCGGAAGACCTGGGTCAGGCGGTCGCGGATCTCGGTGCGGGCGGTCATTCAGGCGGCTCCGGTCTCTTCGGCGGGTTCGGGGGCATGGTCGGGAAGGGCGGCGGGGGCGGCGGCGACGTGGGTCGGCCAGGGCCGGGGCGGGTCGGCCAGCGCGTGCGACCAGACCAGCGTCTCCCCCTCGGCCGGCTCCGGCCGGAAGCCGAGGCGGTCGTACAGCCCGGCCACCAGCCCGTTGCGCCCCGAGGGCACGTAACGGCCGAGGATCCGGGCGCAGCCGCGGGCGGCGGCGACGTCCTGGATCGCGTTGGCGATGAACGCCTCGACCGTGCGGCCGAGCACGCGGCAGCTCATCACCCAGCCGTCGACCACGAGGTCGGCCTCCTCCCGGCGCAGCACAACCACGGCGATCAGCCCGTTGTCGCCGAAACGGTCGGCCAGCCGCAGGCCCAGCACCGTGACCTCCGGCCGCCGCGACAGGGCGAGCAGCGCCGGCTCGGACAGGCGGATGCCGGTCAGGTGGAACTGGTTGCTCTTGTTGACGAGCTGCGCCATGCGCGGGAGCGTCATCCGGTCGACCCCGACCAGCGTGCCGGCCATGGCGAGGTCGGCGAGGTAGGCGTCGAGGTCGACCGTGCCCGCGCGCGCCTCGGTCCGCCGCGCGTTCTCGGCGTAGTGGCGGGGCCGCTCGGCGTCCTCCGCCGAGACGGCGACCGTCTCGAAGCAGCCGGAGCGGTCCAGCGCCTCGATATAGCGCGCGGGGTCCGCGGGCAGGTCGACCACCGCCACCATGGGCAGGTGGCGGCGCACGAGGTCGCGCTCCATGGGGTTGTCGTCGACGAAGACCAGGGCGTCCAGGCCGAGGTCGAGCGTCTCGGCGATGCCCCGGATGGCGTCGGCCTTGTTGCCCCAGCCGGCCCGGAACACGGCGATGTCGTCGAGACGCAACACCATGTCCGGGTGCTCGCGGAAGGGCGCCCGGGCCGTCTCCTCCTCGTTCTTGCTGCACACCGCCAGCACGATGCCGCGCCGCTTGAGGCCGAGGATGTAGCGCTGGAAGGCGACGAACGCCTCGCCCGCCGCCCCCGTGCCGAGGGCGATGCCGGCGACGCCGTCGTCGCCGACCACCCCGCCCCACAGCGTGTTGTCGAGGTCGAGCACCAGCGCCTTGCGCGCCAGCCCCTGCGCCGCCGCGATCACGCGGGCCGCCGCCGCGGCCACCGCGCCGGTGGCGTCGGGGGCCATGGCGTGCCGGGAATGGAACCAGTAGCGCGGATCCGTCCAGCGGTCGCGCCCGAGGGCGGCGGCGACGCCGTCCAGGTCGAACACCGCCACCCCCGCCGGGGCGGCAGCCGGCAGCAGCGCGTTGTAGAGCCGCAGCGCCGTGCGCCGCCCCCAGGGCGAGGCCCCGGCGAAATGCCCGAAGGGGTCCTCGAACGGCAGGTCGGCGTTGTTCTGGAGGACGAGGCAGCCGGCCCGCCCGACCAGCGGCTCCCACAGGGCCGCGCGGCCGGCGACGGCCTCCTCGACCGCCGCGCGCACCGCTGCGGGCGACGCCCCCGGCGGCGGCTCCAGCCGGACGTCGCGGTGGGTGGAAAACAGCCAGACCACCTCCGGGCGGAAGCGGTGCAGCGCGCTGTCGGGGTCGAGCACGCTGGCCTGCACGGTGTCGAAGGGGGCCACGTGCAGTTCGGCCTCCACGCCGGCCAGCAGAAGCCACAGCTTCAGCACGGGGGCGAGGTGGTCGACCGTGCTCGACGCCGCCAGCGCGACCCGCAGGGGGCGCAGCCGCAGGCCGTCGCGCGGGATCTCGGCCGCCCGCCGGGCGGCGCGCATC
>JAEZHQ010000204.1 GCA_023416455.1 Pseudomonadota bacterium
GATGCGCGCCCCCACCTCCGGCGCCACGCGGTGCCGGTGGACGTCCCAGAAGGGGCGTGCGTGGCGCAGGAAGCGCCGCCGCTCCTCCAGCGGCAGGAACCGCCAGATGCGGTGGTGGTAGGGCCGCAGCGCGTCGAAGGCCGAGCGCCAGTCGATGCCGGCGGCCCGCGCCCGCCGGACGTCGGCCTTCAGCGCGATCAGCACGTCCAGCACCGTGCGCGGCATCACGTCCGGGCAGAGGAAGGATTTGAAGGGGCGCGTCTCCTCGTGCGCCAGCGGCAGCAGGCCGCGCCGCGACACCGCCACGACGGGGCCGCGGTGGCCCTGGTCGGCCAGCGTCAGCACCGTGTCCACCATGGTCAGGCCGGTGCCCAGGATCAGGACCGGGTCGTCCGGGTCGATGGCGGCGACCGCCGGCAGGTCCCAGGGGTCGGTGATGAAGCGCCCGGTGCCCAGCACCTCCGGCGTGGCCGCGGCCGGCGGCGACGGCGGGAAATGCCCGGTGCACAGGGCGACCGTGTCGGCCGCCAGAGAGGCGCCCGACGACAGGCGCAGATGCACCCCCCGCGCCCGGGGCAGGATGTCCACGGTCTCGCCATGGACGACGTTCAAGGTCACGTGCGGCGGCGCCGACGCCCGCGCCTCGGCCAGAACGTCCTGGATGTAGGCGCCGTAGCAGGCGCGCGAGACGAAGGCATGGCCGCTCGGCGGGATGGCGCCGCCCTCGTCGCGCGCCCACAGCCAGCGCAGGAAATGGCGCGGATCGTCGGGAAAGGCGCTCATGTTGTAGGCACGGACGTTCAGCAGATGCCGGCTGTTGGGCGTCGAATAGGCCACGCCGGAACCGATGGCCGCCGCGCGTTCGATCAGGTGGATGCTGGTGGGGGTTTGCGCGCCGCGCAGCAGATGGGCGGCCAGGACGCTGCCGGTGAAGCCCGCGCCGACGATGGCGATGCTTCGCTTGGTCTGGAAAAGTGCCACGATCGTCGATCCTTTCCGCTCGTCGATCCCGGCCGCCGAAGGCGGGCCGGGTCCCAGGTACCGGGCGAAGGTGCCGTGTCGCTCCCGCCTCCACCATAACACCGGAGGCCGGATTGTTGGCAATACCCCTCGGCGCGGCTGTCGGCGGGGTGGCTGGCGGCCTAAAGGCCGCGCGGCCTCCGGGTCAAACCGATGCGGATGGCGTCGCCGCGGTTGCGAGCGCCGATCTTTATGAAGACATTGCGCAGGTGGATTTTCACCGTCACTTCGGAGATGCCGAGCCGGGCGGCGATTTCCTTGTTCTTGCTGCCGGCGAGCAGGGCCTCGAAGACCTCCGCCTCGCGCGCGGTCAGCCCGCCGGCGGCCGGGGCGAGGTCGCCGTCCGGTTCGGATTCGGCGCCGTCGCCGGAGTCCACCAGCAGCGCCGTGGGAACGTAGCGGCCGCCGCGCAGGATGACGTCCAGCGCCTGGATCAGGTCGCGCCCGTGCAGGGTTTTCGGGATGAAGCCGGAGCAGCCGGTGCGCAGGGCGGCGCGGATGTCGGCGCGGTTGGAACTGCCCGACAGGATGGCCACGGGAACGCCGGGCCGTTCCGCCATCATCCGCGTCAGGCCGGTCAGGCCGCGCATCCCCCGCATGTGCAGGTCGAGCAGGATCAGGTCGAAGGCCGGCGTCGCCAGCACCCGCGCACGGGCCTGGGCGAAGCTGGAGGCGATCTCCACCACGGTGCCGGCCCCGACCCCTTCCAGGTAGAACTTGGCCATTTCGGCGAAGAGCTGGTGATCGTCGGCGAGCAGCAGTCTCATCTCGCCCCTCTCACGGTTGCGTCCGTCAGGCTATCCATCCCGATTTAAGAAAGCGTTGCCGGGGATCTCATCCCGCGGCCGGCGGCGGCGGGCCGGCGCCGGCCACGCGGTCGCGCCCCGCCGCCTTGGCCTGGTAGAGCGCGCGGTCGGCCCGGCCGAGAGCCCGCTCGATTGAGGCGTCCTCCGCGCGGGCGGCGGCGACGCCGACGCTGACGGTCATGCGGATGGTCCCGCCGCGCGGGCCGGACAGCGCCAGCCCGGTGCCGGCGATCCGCAGGCGCAGCCGCTCGGCCACCTCGACGGCGGCCTCCAGCCCGGCCTCCGGCAGCGCGACGGCGAACTCCTCGCCGCCCAGGCGGCCGAGATGGTCGATGTCGCGCAGCTCCTCCCGGCACAGAGCGGCGAGGTGGCAGAGCGCCTCGTCGCCGGCGGCGTGGCCGTGGCCGTCGTTGATCGCCTTGAAATGGTCGACGTCCAGCATCAGCACCGCCACCGGCCGGCCGTAGCGGCGCAGCCGGGCCAGCTCGCCCTCGGCCAGCTCCAGGAAGCGGCGGCGGTTCCACAGGCCGGTCAGCGGGTCGGTGGTGGCCATGCGCCGAAGCTCCGCCTCCACCCGCTTGCGCTCGGAGATGTCGCGCACCACCGCCGTGTAGAGCGGGCCGCGCCGGTGGTGAAGCTTGGCGATGGACACCTCGGCCGGGAACTCCCGTCCCTCCCGGGTCAGCCCCACGACCTCCCGGTCGTCGGCCATCGGCCGCGCCGGGCTCCCGGAATCCGCGAAGGCGGCGACGTGGACGTCGTGGCCGGTGCGGAGCCGGCCGGGGATCAGCACGGACAGCGGGCGCCCGACGATCTCCTCGGCGGGGTAGCCGAACAGCCGCTCCGCCGCCGGGTTGAACAGGACCACCCGGAGGGCGTCGTCAGTGGTCAGGATGGCCTCCTGGGCGAGCGCGATGATGCCCTGGAGGCGCTCCTCCGACAGGCGCAGCTCCTCCTCCAGGCGCTTGCGGGCGAGCGCGTGCTGGACGGCGCGCCACATCAGCGGCCCGTCGGTCTGCCCCTTGACCAGATAGTCCTGCGTGCCGGCGGCCAACGCCTGCAAGGCGAAGTCCTCGTCGTCCAGCCCGGTCAGCACGATCAGGGCCAGCGACGGCGCCGCACCGCGCACCCGGCGCACCGTGTCGAATCCGACGCTGTCCGGCAGCGACAGGTCGAGCAGCACCACGTCGCAGGGGTTGCGGCCCAGCCAGTCCAGCGCGCCGCCGAGGGAGGTGGCGCGGCTGAGGGCCAGGCGCCGGGCGTAGGGGCGCAGGGCGCGGGCCACCAGGCCGGCATCGGCGTCGTCGTCCTCCACCAGCAGGATGGCCAAGGGCTGCGCGCCGTCGGGCGAGAGGGTCGGGTCCACCCCGTTTCGAAAAACGCCGTTCATGCTGCCGCCGGTCGCTCCCCCCGTCCCTATGCGCCCCCGCACGGCGCGTCGTCGGCCCGCGGCCGCCGGCGTCCCTGCCCGGCGCCGGGCGGCGGCCCGCCCTCGCTTATGGGAAGAATCAAGAGTTCAGGCAAGATTTTTCTTATGGCGATCCGGCGCCGCCAGTCCTTGCCGCAGGAAAACCAAGTCTAGGGGCAAAGTGTCACAGCCCCGGCCAAGAACCGGGAAAGGATAGGAGGCGGAGGGCGGGAGCGCCGTCAGGCGTCGAGGAACACCGTCTCCGCCTCGCCCTGGAGATGGATGTCGAAGCGGTAGACGACGCCCGCGGGCGTGGTGCGGCGCGCGGCGAGAAGGGTGGCGCGGCGCTCCTCCGGCACGCGGCGCAGCAGCGGGTCTCCCGCGTTCGCCGCCGCCTCGTCGGCGAAATAGACGCGCGTGAAGACGTGCGACGGCAGCCCGCGCGCGAACAGGGTGACGTTGACGTGCGGCGCCTGCCCGTCGCCCGGCGGTCCTGGCTTGACGGTCTCGAAGGCGAAGCCTCCCTCCTCGTCGGTGCCGGCCCGGCCGAAGCCGGTGAAATGCGGGTCGGGCGCGGCGCCGGGGCGCCCGTCGGCCGGGTGGCCGTAGCGCCCGGCCGCATCGGCCTGCCAGATCTCGACCACGGCGTCGGGGACCGGCTGGCCGGCTCCGTCGAAGACCTGCCCTTCCAGGCGGATGCGCTCGCCGGCGGCGTCGCGGCCGGCCAGCGCGGCGCCGGCGATGCCGCGGCGGCCGTAGGGCTGCGGGGTCAGCGCGTAGGCGAAGAAGGGGCCGACGGTCTGGGACGGCGTCTGCTTCGGCATGGGGTCAGCCCTCCATCGGCGTTTCGTCGCGCCCGCGCAGCACGATGTCGAATTCATAACCGAGCGCCCATTCCGGCTCGGTGACGTCGAGGGAGAAGCGGGACACCAGCCGCTCCCGCGCGCCCGCCGGGACGCCCTGGTGGATGGGGTCGAAGGCGAGCAGCGGATCGCCGGGGAAATACATCTGCGTCACCAGCCGCGCCGGGTAGCAGGCCCCGAACAGCGAGAAGTGGATGTGCGCCGGCCGCCAGGCGTTGGGGTGGTTGCGCCAGGGATAGGCCCCCGGCTTGACGGTGACGAAGCGGTAGCGCCCGTCCCGGTCGGTGATGCAGCGCCCGGCGCCGAAGAAGTTGGGGTCGAGCGGCGCGTCGTGCTGGTCCCACCGGTGGATGTAGCGGCCGACCGCATTGGCCTGCCACACCTCCACCAGCGCGTCCGGCACCGGGCGCCCGTCCTCGTCGAGGATGCGGCCGGTGACGATGATGCGCTCGCCGAGCGGCTCCCCGTTGACCCGCCCGTTGCGGGTGAGGTCGGCGTCCAGCGGGTCGAGTTGCTCCGGACCGAAGCGGGGGCCGGTGCGGACGGAGAGGGAATCGGGGACGGGGATCGGCGCCTGCCGGGGGGCGCGCAGGATCGTGGAACGGTAGGCCGGGGTGAGATAGGGCGGGTGCTGCGCCCAGTCGCGCGGCCGGATCGCCGGCGGCCCTTCGGTCGTCATGGGGTCCCTCCTCCCGTGCCGTTGTCGTTGCGGCGGCCGGCGGGCCGTGCCGGCGCCGCCGTCCTCCCCGGCGCGCGCGCCGCCAGCGCGCGGTCGATGAAGAGGTCGGCGGCGCCGACATAGCCCAGCGGGTCGAACAGCCGGTCGAGCGCCGCCCCGTCGAGGACGGCGGCGACCCGCGGGTCGGCCTCAAGCACCGCGCGCAGGGGCCGCCGCCCGGCGGCGGCGGCGCGGCTCGCCTCGGCGACCAGATCGTGGGCGTCCTGGCGGCCCAGCCGCTCGGCCAGCGCCATGGCCACCGCCTCCGCCATGATCAGCCCCTGTGTCCGGTCGAGGTTGCGGCGCATGCGGCCGGCGTCGATCTCCAGACCCTCCACCGCCTCGGCGGCGTGGCGCGCCGCCCCGGCCACCAGCCGGCACAGATCCGGAAGGGCCTGCCATTCGGCGTGCCAGCCGCCAAGCCCCCGCTCATGCTCCTGCACCATGCCGGCGAGCAGGCCGGCGACGAGCGCCGGGGCCCGCACCGCCGCCGCCAGCAGAACGGCCGAGGCCACCGGGTTGCGCTTGTGCGGCATGGTCGAGGAGCCGCCGCGCCCGGGGGTGGCGGGCTCGAACGCCTCGCCGACCTCCGCCTGCATGAGGAGCGACAGGTCCCGCCCCAGCGTTCCCAGCGTCCCGGCCAGCAGGCCGAGCGCCGTGGCCAGCTCCACCACGCGGTCGCGCGCGGTGTGCCAGGGC